>DASQXT010000094.1:0-14534 GCA_035639575.1 Geodermatophilus sp. | reverse complement strand
CGCGGAGTCCGCCGTCCCCAGGACGCTGATGACGTCGTCGGCGCGGCTGTACGAGCCGCCGGTCTGCAGCTGGACGACGGTCTCGACGACGAAGAACTGCAGGGTCAGCAGCCAGGCGATCGCGCCCCAGCGGTACCGGGTGGGAGTCACACCGGCCATGGTCCCAGCGCGGCGCCCGGGTGCGGGGGCAGGTGGGCGAGGACGGCGGCGTACTGCTCCGGGGACAGCCAGGACGGGTTGCTGCCGGCCGGCATCCGCAGCACCTCGGCGTCGCGGGCGGCCGGGTCGGCCAGCAGGTCGGCGCGGGCGACAGGGGAGGGCAGCCGGGTCAGCCGGACGGGGACGACCGGCCCGCCGTCGCGCTCCTCGACCTCGCCGGTCACCGCGCCGAGCGCGTGCACGCCGGGGTCGGTCCGGCCGCTGACCCACAGCAGGCACGGCTGGCCCGGCTGCACGAGGTCCAGCCGATAGGACCGCCGGACGCAGCGGGTCAGCTCGTGCGCCGTGCCCACCCGCCAGCCGGGTTCGACCAGCGCCGGCGGGCGGGTGGACTTCAGCACCCAGCAGGCGACGTCCCCCGGCCCCAGGCGGCTCAACCGGACCTCCTCCAGATGGGGACGGCACCTGGCCGTGTTCACGGGCGCGAGCCGTCTGCGAGGGTCGTGCCGTGGCGCGGGGGGCGGAGCCCTCCCGGCACGGTGCGACGAGAGGGCTCAGCACGGGCCGGGACGGCACCTGACCGCGGTGCGGTCCGGAGGACCGCAGGGTGGAACGTCAGTCCGTCGCGGAGTGCTGCTCGGCGCCCGCCGGGTCGGCGTCGTCGGAGTCCACCATCTGGCGCTCCTGCTCGGTTCGGTGCTGCAGCGCGTCGTCGTTGGGCCGCGCGTAGCCCCCGGCGTGCTCCTGCCGGTCGCGCGGGGCCGACTCCGTCGTCTCCATGACGTCGTCGAGGTCGGGACGGTCGGGCTCGCTCACGGGTCTCTCCTTCGTCGGGGACGGTGCGTCGGGAGAGGCCATAGCCACCCAGGGGTGGCGGTAACCCGTGATCAGCGTTGCTCCAGGAGAGCGGCGGGCACCCACGCCTCGACCAGCACGGTGCCCTGCGACCCGGCCACGGCGTAGGTGACGCGACCGGACCAGCCGTCTTCGCCCTGCCGCCACTCCACGAGCAGCCCCGGCCACACCCCGGGGGCGCCCGGTGGGTCGTGCACCCAGCAGTGCCGGCCGCGGGCCCGGTCGGGCCGGCTCGTGGAGGTCGGCGGCGGGGGAGTCGCCGGAGGCTCGGGCGGGCCGAAGCCGGAGCGCACCGCCCGCTCCCGGAGGGAGCGACCGGACCGCCCGGGGTGCATGCCGCCAGCCACGCGGAGAGTGTCGCACGAGGTCGAACGCCTGTTCGACACGAGCGCCGGGTCATGGCGGACGGTGCCGGCGAGCGGCGGGCACCACGGGTCGCCGACGGTCGCGCGGCTCCATGGTGGGCGTGTCATCGATCGGGCACCTACGTGACGGCAGCGTCCCCGCGGCGCTGTCAGCGTCCGGTCGTCCTCGCCGCCCACCGGAGGTCCCCGTCCAGCTCCCGAGCCGCCCCGGCCGCGGCACCCTCCGTGCCGCCGTCGGCATCCCCGTCGTGGCCCTCGCGGTCACCGGCCTGCCGACCCTCGCGTCCGCCGCCCCCGGGCAACGCTGACACCGCGCTGGCCACCCCCGCCCTGACCGCCAAGGTCACCGACGTCGTGCACTGGGACGTCAACTCGGTGGAGTCCCCGGCCTGCCAGTACGACGGCGACCCGGCGCTCTACGCCGCCGACCCGTACCGCTCCAGCGACCACGACCCGCTCGTCGTCGGGATCGACCTCGACGAGCGCTGAGAGAGGACCCCCTGCAGGACCCCGACGCTCGCAGGCTCGCGCCGGGGTCCTGCAGGGGGCCGATGCCGTCCGATCGGGCGGGGGACCTCCCTCAGACGCCCTCGCGGGCCTCCCCGCCGGGCTGCTCGCCGAGGGCGTCCTCCTCCGGGTCGCTGGTGCGTTCCACCCCGCTGGCCAGCGTCCGGGCCACCTCCTGCAGCAGCGGGTGCGCGGGCAGGTCCTCGACCAGCACCGGCAGCGGCAGCGACCAGTTGGGCCGGTCGGTCGTGCCGGGCATGTTCGGCCGGCGCCGCTCGCCGACGGCGTCGTCCAGGGTCGCCGAGAGCAGCAGCGACGGCGCCCGGGCCAGCAGCTCGTGCGCCCGCTTCACCGCCGTCTCGGCCCGGGCGTTCTTCCGCAGGCCGGGCAGCTTCTCCAGCAGCGACGTCCGGCCCCGCTCGAGCTCCTCGTCGGTCCCGGTGCCGTGCTCGCGCTGCTCCTCGAGGTCCGCCCCCGTCCACAGCCCGGCCACGGTGGGCAGGTCGTGCGTGGTGATCGCGGCCATCGCCTCGTCGGGCCACTCGGCGGGGTCGTCGTCCTCGAACCACAGCAGCCGGTAGCTGAGGATGCCGTGCTCGGCCAGGGCCTCGCGGACGCCCTCCTCGACGGTGCCCAGGTCCTCGCCGACGACGACGGCCTGCGCCCGGTGGCTCTCCAGCGCGACGATGCCGAGCAGGTCCTCGGCCGGGTAGCGCACGTAGGCGCCCTCGGCGGGGCTGTCCGCGTCCGACGGCACCCACCACAGCCGGAACAGGCCCATCACGTGGTCGATGCGCAGGCCCCCGGCGCCGGCCATGGTGGCCCGGATCGACTCGACGAACGGCTCGTAGTCCGCGGCGCGCAGCTGCCAGGGGACCAGTGGCGGGGAGCCCCAGTCCTGGCCCTGCGAGTTGAAGGCGTCCGGCGGGGCGCCGACGGACGCGCCCTGGGCGAGCACGTCCTGCCAGGTCCAGGCGTCCGCGCCGCCGCCGGCGACGCCGATCGGCAGGTCCTGGATGACGGTCATGCCCTCGGTCGCCCGCTCCAGCTGCAGGTGCAGGCACCACTGCAGCCAGGCGTGGAAGGCGACGTCGCGCTCGTGCTCGGTGACGAACTGTCCGACGGCGTCGCTGCGCGGGTCACGCAGCTCCTCGGGCCAGGTGTGCCAGTCCGGGCCGTGGGCGTCGGCCAGCGCGCACCAGGTGGCCCAGTCCTGCAGCTTCTGGCCCTGGTGCCACCACCAGTCGGGGAACGCGGGGTCGTCCCCGCCGACGGCGTCGAAGACCCGGCGCAGCACCTCGCGCTTGCGCGCCCAGATGACGTCGCGGTCGATGAGCGCGCCGTCGCCCAGGGCCCGGCCGGCCTCGCCGTCGAGGTCGACGGTGTCCGCGCCGGGCACCTCCTCGACCCGCAGGTACACCGGGTTGCGGAACCGGCGGGTGGCCGGCAGGTAGGGGCTGGCCTCCTGCTGCGGCGTCGGGGCGACGGCGTGCAGCGGGTTGATGAGGACGAACCCGGCGCCCTGGTCCGCGGCCATCTCACGGACCGCGCGCAGGTCGGCGAGGTCGCCGATGCCCCAGCTGCCGCGGCTGCGGGTCGCGTACAGCTGCACCGCCCAGCCCCAGGCGCGCTCGTCGGGCAGCCAGCAGCGGCCGGGGGAGACGACGAGCCGGCGGCGCGGCCCGCCGGGGGCCTGCAGCCAGTGGTAGCCGAGCGGGAAGTCGTCGGGCAGCTCGCCGTCGACGTGCCGGGTGGAGCCGTCCTCGAGGGTCACCTCGGCCTCGTCCACCTCCAGCACGTCGCCGGGGCGGGCGACGATGGGGGCGCGGTCCTCGAGGTCGGCCGGCGGGGTGCCGATGACCTCGCGCAGCCGCTCGATGGTGGCCTCGGCGACCTGGTGTTCCTCGTCGAGGGCGTCGAGCCAGCTGGCGTCGATGCCCCACTCGTCGGTGGTGGGAGTGCGCGTCACGCCCCCGATACTCCCCAGCGCACCCGCCGCCCACACGGCAGGACGGACGTGGTGCCGCTCTCGGTCGGGTCGCGTGGCCCGGGCCGCGTCCGACAGCATCGACCCCGACGTCCCGGCTGCCCCCAGGAGAGCGATGACATCCCCGAGCACCGTGGCCGCGACGGGCGCGGACCACCTCGTCGCGGCCCTGCAGGACCTCGGCGTGGAGACGCTCTTCGGACTGCCCGGGGTGCACAACCTCGCGGTCTGGGAGGCCGCCGCCGCGGCCGGGCTGCGCGTGGTCGGCGTCCGGCACGAGCAGGCCGCGGTCTACGCGGCCGACGGGTACGCCCGCGCGACCGGCCGGCTGGGCGTGGCCGTGGTGACGACGGGCCCCGGGGCGGCGAACACGCTCGGCGCCACGGGGGAGGCCATGGCGTCGGGCGCGCCGGTGCTCGTGGTGGCCACCGACATCCCGTCGACGCTGCGGCGGCCCGGCGTGTACCGCGGTGTGCTGCACGAGACCCGGGACCAGGCGGCCATGTTCGCGCCCGTCACCAAGGACACCGTGGTCACCTCGGCGGTGGAGGACCTGTACGCCGACACCGTCCGTGCCGGCTCGGCCGCCCTGCGCCCGTCCACGGGGCCGGTCCACCTCGGCGTGCCCACCGACCTCCTCGGCGCATCGGCGGGCGACGTGGCCCGCGCCCCGGTGCCGCCCGACCCCGAGCAGCCGGTGGACGGCGACCAGCTGACCCGCGCCCGCGAACTGCTCGCCCGCGCCCGCCGCCCGCTGGTCTGGGCCGGCGGCGGGGCGCTGCGCTCCGGAGCGGGCGACCTCGTCGGCCGGCTCGCCGAGCGCCTGGCCGCGCCGGTGGTCACCACCTTCGGCGGGCGCGGCCTGCTGCCGCCCGACCACCCCTGCCTGGTGCCCGGCCCGCCGCACGTCCCCGCGGTCGGCCGGCTGTGGGACGAGGCGGACCTGGTGGTCTCCCTGGGCAGCGACCTCGACGGGACGAACACCCAGAACTGGGCCATGCCGCGGCCGCCGGCGCTGCTGGCGGTCAACGTCGACCCCGCCGACGCCGCGAAGAACTACCCGGCCGACGTCGTGGTGACCGGTGACGTGTCCGCCGTGCTCGCCGCCCTGCTCGACGGCCTGCCGCAGCGGGACGGCCTGGCCGATCTGTCCGCGGCCCGCGACGCCCTGGCCGGCGAGGTGCGGGCGCTGGTCCGGGCGGAGGAGCCGCAGGCGGAGGCCCTGCTGGACGCGCTGGACCGGGTGTCCGACCGGACCGGGCTGCTGCTCGCGGACATGTGCATCGCCGGCTACTGGGCGGCCGCCTTCGCCCGCGTGCCCGGGCCGCGCCGGCTGGCCTACGCGCTGGGCTGGGGGACGCTCGGCTACGCCTTCCCCGCCGCGATCGGGGCAGCGGTCGCCGGCCCGGGCCGGGCCGTGGTGCTCGTGGGGGACGGCGGCTTCCTGTTCGCCTGCGGGGAGCTGGCCACCCTCGCCCAGGAACAGCTGCCGGTCACCACCGTCCTCGTCGACGACGGCGGGTACGGGATGCTGCGGTTCGACCAGGTGCACGCCGGCGTCCCGACGCGGGGCGTGGACCTGGTGACCCCTGACTTCGTCGCCCTCGCCCGGTCCTTCGGCGTCCCGGCCCGGGCGGTGGACGGGTTCGGCGAGGAGTTCGCGGCCGCGCTGGAGGAGAGCGTCGACGCCTCCGGCCCCGACGTCCTCGTGGTGCGGGCCGCGCTCACCCCGCCGCCGTCCACCTCGCCGCGCTGGTACCGGCGCCGGCAGGTGGCGCCGTGATCGACAAGCGGGTGGCCACGCTGGCCGAGGCCGTGGCGGACGTCGCCGACGGGGCGACCGTGCTCGTCGGCGGCTTCGGCAACTCCGGCGTCCCGGTCGAGCTGGTGCACGCCCTGCTCGAGCAGGGCGCCCGGGACCTCACGGTGGTGACCAACAACGCCGGCAGCGGGGAGTCCGACGTCGCGGCGCTGATCCGCGAGCGCCGCGTCCGCCGGATCATCTGCTCCTACCCGCGCTCGGCCGGCTCGGTGTGGTTCGAGCAGTTCTGGCGGGCCGGCGAGATCGAGCTGGAGCTCGTCCCGCAGGGCACCCTCAGCGAACGCATGCGCGCGGCCGGCGCCGGACTCGGCGGCTTCTTCACGCCGACCGGCGCGGACTCGCTGCTCGCGGAGGGCAAGGAGGTCCGGGTCCTCGACGGCCGCCGCCAGGTCTTCGAGCGGCCCCTGCCGGCGGACGTCGCGCTCATCAAGGCGCACCGCGCCGACCGCTGGGGCAACCTCGTCTACCGCACCGCGGCCCGCAACTTCGGTCCGACGATGGCGACCGCGGCCGCGCTGACCGTCGTCCAGGTGCGGGAGTTCGTCGAGCTGGGGGAGCTGGACCCCGAGGCCGTCGTGACGCCCGGCATCTTCGTCGACCGCGTGGTGGAGGTGGCCGCGTGATGCGCCCGCTGTCACCGACCGACGTCGCCCGCCGGATCGCCCGCGACATCCCCGACGGCTCCTACGTCAACCTCGGGATCGGCCTGCCCACCCTCGTCGCCGACGTGGTGGGGCCGGACAAGGAGATCGTCTACCACAGCGAGAACGGCATCCTCGGGATGGGACCGGCGCCGTCGCCCGGCGAGGAGGACCCGGAGCTGATCAACGCCGGCAAGCAGCCGGTGACCCTGCTGCCCGGCGGCTCGTTCTCCCACCACACCGACGCGTTCGTGATGATGCGCGGCGGGCACCTCGACGTCAGCGTGCTCGGCGCCTTCCAGGTGTCCGAGACCGGCGACCTGGCCAACTGGGCCACCGACGAGGCCGCGCTGCCGCCGGCCGTCGGCGGGGCCATGGACCTCGCGGTGGGCGCGAAGCGGGTCCTGGTCATGACCACGCACACCACCCGCGACGGCCGCCCGAAGCTGGTGGCGCGCTGCACCTACCCGCTGACCGCCGCGGCCGTCGTGGACCGGGTCTACACCGACCTGGCCGTCCTCGACGTCGGCCCCGAGGGCTTCGTCGTCCGTGAGGTCGCCCCCGGTGTTCCGCCCGACGCGCTGCAGGCGGTGACCGGCGCCCGGCTGACCTTCCCGTCCGACGTGGCCGTCCTCGGCTGACCGGGCTCACCCCTGGGGGTGGGCCCGGCCCGGTCCGCTCAAGGGGGCGGGCCGGCGCGCCGAGACCGTCGAGGACGCACTCCCCGACGGAAGGCCAGCAGTGGACGACGTACCGGCCCGGCCCCCGGCCCGCGGCCTGCAGATCGCGGTCCTCTCCGGGGTGCTGGCGGCCACGCTGACCGCGACGCACCTCGCCGTCGCCGTCCTGACGACCGGCTCCCGGCAGGTGCTGCTGCACCTGCTCCTCAGCGGCCTCGCCGCCGCGGGTGCGGCCGCCCTCTCCGCCCAGCGGGTGCGGCGCACCGAGGCCGACCTGGCCCGGCTGGCCTTCTCCGACGTCCTCACCGGCCTGGCCAACCGCGCGCTGTTCACCGACCGGCTCGAGCTGGCGCTGCGCCGCACCGCGCGCAGCGGCGGCGAGGTGGCGGTCGTCTTCCTCGACCTCGACGGCTTCAAGTCCGTGAACGACAGCCTGGGCCACGCCGCCGGGGACCGGCTCATCCGCGAGGTGGGCGGGCTGCTGCAGTCCGCCGTCCGCACCGAGGACACGCTCGCCCGGCTGGGCGGCGACGAGTTCGCCATCCTCGTCGAGCGCTCGCCCGGCGTGGAGGAGGCCACCCGGATCGCCGAGCGGGTGCTCACCGCGCTCTCCGGACCCGTCGACCTGGGCGGGCAGCGGGTCACCGTCTCGGCCAGCATCGGCATCGCCACCGGCGACGTGGCGGCGACGGCGTCCACCCTGCTGCGCGACGCCGACAACGCCATGTACTGGGCCAAGGGCACGGGACCGGGCCGCTACGTGCTGTTCAACCCGCAGATGCGCTCGGCCGCCGCGGAGCGCCGCCAGCTCGAGGCCGACCTGTGGGCCGCGGTCGCCGACCGGCAGTTCCGGCTGGTCTACCAGCCCGTCGTCGACCTGGGCAGCGAGCGGGTCACCGGCTTCGAGGCGCTGATCCGCTGGGACCACCCGACCCTCGGCGTCGTGCTGCCCGAGCGGTTCCTGCCGGTGGCCGAGGAGATCGGGCTGGTCCCCGACATCGGCCGGTGGGTCCTCACCGAGGCGTGCGCGGCCGCGGCCGCCTGGCGCCGCGACCACCCGGCGGCGGCCGAGCTGTCGATGGCGGTCAACGTCTCGCCGTCCCAGCTCGGGTCGCCGGGGCTGCTCGAGGACGTGCGGACGGCGCTGGCGGCCAGCGGGCTGCCGCCGTCGGCCCTGGTGCTCGAGCTGACCGAGTCGGTGTTGGTGCGCGACCCGGTGCTGGCCGCCGAGCGGCTGCACGAGCTGCGCGGCCTCGGCGTGCGGGTGGCGCTCGACGACTTCGGCACCGGCTACTCGTCGCTGTCGCACCTGCGGCAGTTCGCCGTCGACATCCTCAAGATCGACCGGTCGTTCGTCAGCACCATCGACGACGCCGAGTCGATGCCGGCCATCCTGCGCGGCCTGATCAACCTGGGGCACACCCTCGACCTGGAGATCGTCGCCGAGGGCATCGAGCAGGAGCGCCAGCGCACCCACCTGCGCGACGGTCAGGTCGAACTGGCGCAGGGCTACCTGTTCGCCGCACCGCTGGAGCACACGGACGCCGAGCTGCTGCTGCTCGGCGGTGCCAGCACGCCCACCGAGGGGACCGGCACCGCCGCCCCCGCCTGACGTCCGGGTCGGCTCGAGTCACCGCCTGCCTCGCCGCTTCGCGCCATGTTGATCATGGGGTTCTTGTCCGACGCGGCGGTGTGTCTGCGCGTGTCACCTGCAACAAGCCCATGATCAACTGGTGCGTGGGCGCGGCTGATCGCCGGCACCCGTGCGGCTGGGTCCACCGTGGTGTCCGCTACGCGGCGACCCGGCGGTTCTCGATCATGGGGTTGGTGTGGTCTCGGACGGCGTGTCCCCGCGTGTCGCCCGCGACAACCCCATGATCAACTCCGACCGCTCCACCGCCGCTCGGCCATGCCCGCAGGTAGCGGGCGTGGCGGCGGGGTAGGGGCCCGCCATGACGGTGATCGGGTTCCACAACTCGCACGAGCAGGTGCACCCCGCTGAGCTGCTGCGGGCGGTCCAGCACGCGGAGGAGGTCGGCTTCACCGCCGCGATGTGCTCCGATCACTTCGCGCCCTGGAACAAGGCGCAGGGGCACTCGGGCTTCGCCTGGTCGTGGTTGGGCGCCGCGCTCGCCACCACCGGCCTGCCCTGCGGCGTGGTCAACGCGCCGGGGCAGCGCTACCACCCGGCGATCATCGCCCAGGGAGCCGCGACGCTGGCGGCCATGTTCCCCGGGCGCTTCTGGATGGCACTGGGCAGCGGTCAGGTGATGAACGAGCGCATCACCGGCGACCCGTGGCCCCCCAAGCGGATCCGGGACGCCCGGCTGCGGGAGTGCGTCGACGTCATCCGTGCCCTGCTCGCCGGCGAGGAGGTCACCCACCGCGGCCTGGTGGACGTCGAGCGGGCGAGGATCTGGTCACTGCCCGAGCAGCAGCCCGCCCTCATCGGCCCGGTGATGAGCGTGCCGACGGCGCGGCGGCACGCCGACTGGGCCGACGGCCTCATCACCATCAACCAGCCGCACGAGACCCTGCGCGAGCTGACCGGCGCCTACCGGGACGCCGGTGGCCGCGGCCGGCTCGTGCTCCAGGTGCACCTCTCCTGGGACCCCGACCCGGACCGGGCGAAGGCCATCGCCTACGAGCAGTGGCACACCAACACGTTCCCGCCACCGCTGTGCTGGGACATCGACGGCCCCGAGGCCTTCGAGCAGGCCAGCCGGCACGTGCCGCAGGAGGCGGTCGAGGGGGCCGTCCGGGTCAGCTCCGTCCTCGGGCAGCACGCCGAGTGGATCGCCGAGTACGCCGAGCTCGGCTTCGACGAGGTCTACCTCCACCACGTGGGCAAGGAGCAGCTGCCCTTCCTCGACGCCTTCGGCGAGCACGTCCTCCCGCAGCTCGACGTGACCCGCCCGGCGCCAACGGTGGCGATCGACCCGGCGGGCCCTCCGGAGCCGCGCCGTCCCCACCAGGAGCCGCAGCCGGCCGCGCTGCCATGAAGGACCCCGCTGCCTACCACCACTCGTCGAAGGACCCCGTCCTCCCCACCCCTCGCCAGCTCGGGGCGGTGCCCGGGACGGGGCCGGGGCCCCTGCAGCGGGGCCGTCCGGCTCCTCGCGTCGAGGTCCGCCTGCTGAGCGACGACGACGTCCCCGCCCTCACCGCCCTGCTCGGAGCCAACCGCGAGCACCTCGCGCCGTGGGACCCCACGCGCCCGGAGGAGTACTGGACCGAGGAGTTCCAGCGCCAGGACACCGCCCGGCTGCTGGACCTGCACCGGCTCGGCGGCATCCTGCCCGGGGTGGTGCTCCTGGACGGCGAGCCGGTCGGGCGGATCAGCGTCAACAACGTCGTCCGCGGGCCCTTCCTCTCCGGCGACCTCGGCTACTGGGTCTCCCGGCACGTCACCGGCCGCGGGGTCGCCACCGCCGCGGTCGCCGCGATGACCGGGTGGGCGTTCGGCGAGGCCGGCCTGCACCGGCTGCAGGCCGGCACCCTGCTGCACAACGCCGCCTCCCAGCGGGTGCTGCGCAAGAGCGGGTTCACCCCCATCGGCGTCGCCCCGCGGTACCTGCGCATCGCCGGCGAGTGGCAGGACCACCTGCTGTTCCAGCTGCTCGACGAGCCCGGGATGCGGTAGGGACGCCGGTATGCGCATCACCGACACCGCCGACCTGTGGTGGAAGAACGCCGTCGTCTACTGCCTCGACGTCGAGACCTACATGGACTGGGACGGCGACGGCTGCGGCGACCTCCCGGGCCTCGCGCAGCGGATCGACCACCTCGCCGACCTCGGGGTGACCTGCCTGTGGCTGATGCCCTTCTACCCGACCGCCGAGCGCGACGACGGCTACGACATCACCGACTTCTACGGCGTCGACCCGCGGCTGGGCACCCACGGCGACCTGATCGAGGTCATCCGCACCGCCAGGGACCGCGGCATGCGGGTGATCGCCGACCTGGTCGTCAACCACACCTCGATCCAGCACCCGTGGTTCCAGCGCGCCCGGCAGAGCCGCGACGACCCGTTCCACGACTTCTACGTCTGGCGGGACGACGAGCCGCCGGACACCTCCGACCAGGTCGTCTTCCCCGACCAGGAGCAGAGCCTCTGGACGTTCAACGAGCCCACCGGCGAGTGGTACCTGCACCGCTTCTACAAGGAGCAGCCCGACCTCAACGTGGCCGACCCGCGGGTGCGCGACGAGGTCGCCAAGGTCATGGACTTCTGGCTGCAGCTGGGGCTGTCGGGCTTCCGTGTCGACGCGGTGCCCTTCTTCCTCGAGGTGCAGGCGGAGGACCGGGAGCGCTTCCCGGACCCGCACCAGTACCTGCGCGCGCTGCGCCAGCTGGTCGGCCGCCGCACCGGTGACGGCATCCTGCTCGGCGAGGTCAACCTGCCGCACGAGCAGCAGGTCGACTTCTTCGGCGGCACCGACGGCGACGAGCTGACGATGCTCTTCGACTTCGTCGGCATGCAGGCCCTCTACCTCTCACTGGCCCGCGGCCACGCCGGTCCGCTCACCACCGCGCTGGCGCAGCGCCCGGAGATCAACCCGGACAGCCAGTGGGCCACCTTCGTGCGCAACCACGACGAGCTCACCCTCGACAAGCTCACCGACGGCGAGCGCCAGGAGGTCTTCGCCGCCTTCGGCCCCGAGGAGCGCATGCAGGTCTACGGCCGCGGGCTGCGCCGCCGGCTGCCCCCGATGCTGGACGGCGACCCGCGCCGGGTCCGCATGGTCTACAGCCTGCTGTTCTCCCTGCCGGGCACCCCGGTGCTGTTCTACGGCGAGGAGATCGGCATGGGGGAGGACCTCGACGCCGAGGGCCGGCTCGCCGTCCGGACGCCGATGCAGTGGACGTCCGGCCCCAACGGCGGCTTCTCCACCGCCGCCCCCCGCCGGCTGCCCGGCCCGGTCGTCGACGGCGGGTTCGCCCCGCGGTTCGTCAACGTCGCCGACCAGCGCCGCGACCCCGACTCGCTGCTGTCGTTCGTGAAGCTGCTGGTCCGCCGGTACCGGGAGTCACCCGAGCTGGGCTGGGGCGCGTTCACCGTCCTCGAGCAGCCGCACCCCGAGGTGCTGGCCCACCTGTGCAGCTGGGACGACGGCACGCTGGTCGCCGTCCACAACCTCGACGCGGAGCCGCGCACCGTCCCGGTCACCCTCGAGGGCTGCGGCGCCGGGCACCGGCTGGTCGACCTGCTGTCCGACGGCGAGCAGCCGGTCGACGGGGACGGCGGGGTCGAGCTGGCCCTCGACGGCTACGGCCACCGGTGGCTGCGCGTGGTCGGGCCGGACGACCGCCGGCTCGTCTGACGCAGCAGCGGCCCGGCGTCGCGGTGCACGACGTCGTCCGGCGGGAAGCCCAGGCCCGCCAGCGCGGCGATGAAGCCGGGCGGGGCGGACACGTCGCGCAGCCACACCGGCTCCTGCCCGTCCCGGTTCATCACCCACGGCGGGGTGAGGACCAGCCCCTCCGGCGGGACCTCGAGCCGCTGACCGGTGGCCTTGAGCACCGCCTCCCGACGCACCCAGCACACGGTGAAGGCCCGCGACCGCGCGGCGGCCGGCAGGCGGATCACGTGCTCCTGCTCCGCGTCGGCCAGCGTCCACGAGACCAGCTCCTCGAGCTCCCCGGGCGCGAACCGGCCGACCTGCTCGACGTCCACCCCCACCCGGCCACCCGGCAGCACGGCGACGACGACGCAGTGGCCGGAGTGGGAGACCGAGAAGTCCGGGCCGTCGGCGTCGGCGAGCCGGGGCCGGCCGTGGGGCGAGCCGCAGGTCGTGCAGGTCCGGTCGATCCGCAGGTTGGCCGGCGGCGTCCCGAGCGCGGTCCCCAGCACCAGCCGGGCGACCACCGCGCCGGCCGTCATCCGCTGCCGGTCGGCGGGGCGGGCCAGCCGCTCCCGCCGGGCCAGGTCGGCCTCCCCGAGCAGCGCGTCGTGCTCCGGACGGACGTCGCACGGCCGGGCCCACCACAGCTGGCACACCCCCGGCAGCGGTGCGAGGTCGGGTCCGGACCGCGGCCACGGCGGCCGGCCGTACGCGAGCGGCACGGGAGTCACTCCCGGTCCACGGCGCCCACGCGGGGCGCCGGGCTGCCGAGCACCGCCCGCCGGGCACGTCCCGCCGCCCGGCCCACCAGCTCCTCCAGCGGACCCTGCGACCGCCAGCGGCGCCAGAGGGCGGCCCCCACGAGGGCGCCGACCACGAGGAGGGCGTACAGCGCCAGCGGCTGGTCCTCGAAGACGCCGGTGGCGATGACCAGGGCCTGCGCGGAGTACAGCGTCAGCGTCATGGTGCCCGCCGTGCGGATGGGCCGGAGCAGCCGCTCCACGACCGGGAGCCGGGTGAGCAGCAGCGAGAGCCCCAGCACGGCCATCGCCGACCCGAGGGTGTTCACCAGGTCCAGTTGCGTGTTGGTGTGCGGCGCGGCCAGCGCCAGGTAGCCCCACGTCGTCCCCTGGTCGGCGTCCCACAGCAGGTCCATGGCGTTCCACCCGGTGGAGGCCACCAGCCGGTCCAGGTCGCCCAGCTGGTACAGCAGGACGTGCGAGACGACCTGCGCGGTGGCCACCAGGGCGACGCCACCGCCCAGCAGCCGGACCGCCAGCCGCCGCGAGGTCAGGTCGAGCCGGCCGATGGCCAGCCCGGCGCACAGGTACGCCAGGTACGTCATCACCGGGTACACGCCCGTGAAGAAGGTCTGGGAGAGCAGCCCGAGCGGGTCGGTGACCAGGGTGCCGAACGTCGGCTCACCGGTGCCGCTGTCGGGCAGGTGCCAGCGCGCCGCCTCCATCAGCACCAGGGGGCCGATCAGGACGAACGCGGCGGACAGCGCGGCCAGGGCCTTCGGCGGCAGTCCGATGAGCGGGATCATGCACAGGAAGAAGACGCCGTAGAAGACCAGGATCAGGTCGAGGTCGGAACCGGCGTACGCCAGCAGGAACCCGATCGTGGCGATCCCGGCGGCCCGGACGGCGAGGCCCACGGCGGCCGCCCGGCGGGCCCGACCGTGCAGGATCCGCCGGCCGCCGGTCAGGAACGCCACGCTGACCCCGGCCACCAGGGCGAAGGTCGCCGCGGACCGGCCAGCGGCGAGATAGCCGGTCAGCGTGCCGCCCCCGTCGGTGTACTCGTCGAAGACGTGCACGGCGAACATGCCGAGCAACGCCAGCCCCCGGGCGAGGTCGACACCGGTCACCCGGGCGCTGGGCGCCGGCGTCTCCGCCGTCACGGGTGGCGCCACGGACGGGCAGGAGGTCACCGGTCCACCCCCCGCGCCGAGCCGGCCGGTCCGTTCAGATGGTCCACGCTGGTCCTCACTCCGCTCCTCACTGCGCTCCTCACTGCGCGACGTCCGCGGGGGTCCCTCACCCGTGCCGCCGCAGTTCGCTGAAGAAGTCCTCGACGACGTGCAGCTGCCCGGACGCGGCGACCTCGTCGTAGACCGCCTTGCCGACCGCGAGGTCGAGGACGCCGAGGCCGAACGGCGAGAAGACGACCG
>DASQXT010000093.1:0-4399 GCA_035639575.1 Geodermatophilus sp. | reverse complement strand
ACCGCGACATCACACAGGTGTCGGACACACGACCGCGGGAGCCCGTCGCCCCGTGGGCCGGCTCCCCGACTCGCGGTTCTCCCCGTTCGGACACCCGACATCCCCCTTCGGTCCCGATGTGAGCGCCTGACCTGGACTCCGCAGCGGACGACCCTCTCGCCCGCGGCAGCCGAAGTCGTTACGCCGGTGGTGACTGCGATGGGTGCGGGGCGGCTCCACATCGGTCGAAGGACGGCACGTGGCCGCGGTGCGGTCCGGAGGACCGCCGTGTCGCCGCCGTGCCGACCGGGGAGCCGACGGTGTCCCCAGTGTTGCGGCGAGGTCACGATCTCACCCTGATGAGCCGGTCGGCCGGTGTACGCCGTCACGCGCCGGGTAGACGGCGTAGCGTGGTACCCGTCAAGACAGCAGCGGACCCACCAGCCGGATGACGACCGGCGCACGCGAACGACGAGAACAGCACGACACGACAGACCGGCACGACCCAGTGACGTCCCTGCTGACCCGTACCACCTGCACCACCGGCACCGGCCTCACCGCTCTCGGCGAGTCCAGCGTCGGATCGAGCGGGTCGGGAACACAGGGGGACATCCTGGCGCTGTGCAGGAGGCCGATCCGCAGCCGCGGGTCCGTGCGGTAGAGAGCGAGTGATGACCCAGATGACCCAGACGCTGACGACGACCCCGCCCGCCGACGACCTCGTCGTTCCCTTCCACTGTGACCGCTGTGGCGCACTGGCCAAGGTGCGGGTGGTCCTCGCCAGCGGCAGCGACCTCGTCTTCTGCGGGCACCACGCCCGTGAGTACGAGGGCAAGCTCCGCGACATCGCGGTCGACATCATCGAGACTGACGGCGAGCAGCGCCTCAGCCACTGACGGAGGCGCTATCGTCGCGCACAGCGATGAAGCCCTCACCCGACGCCGCCGCCGGCGTCCCGTTCCCGCCTGACGGGGACAGGGCGCCGGCGGCTTCGTCGTTCCCGGGATCTCCCGGTCGACGACTACCCGGAGATCCCGCGATGCCCCCGCAGACCCCCGTGCCGCACGCCCAGCAGTCCCCCACCGGGCAGACACCGGCCCAGCAGGTCCCCGACCAGCCCGACCAGGCCGCTCGCATCGACGCCGAGGGCCTGTCCGACGAGACCCGACCGGTCCCGCGCGACCGTGGGCCCGTCGGCCCCGAGGTGCCCGGCCCGCCGACCGCCCTTCGGACGCCCGCTCAGCCGGTTCCCGGCGCGGAGGACGGCGCGGGCACGCCGACCGTCGAGGACGGCGAGACCCAGGACATCCGCTTCGCCCCCGGTGAGGCCCCCACCCAGCTGCCTCCGCCCGCCGCGGACGCCGACCAGCACACCGGCGTCCTGCCCCCGGTGACCGACGGTCCGGACGACGGCGACCGCGCCACGGGCGACGACTCCGACGGTCCCGACGGCGGTGGTCCCGGCGACACGCCGCGGGGCCGCCGTCCGTGGTGGCGCCGCCCGGCCGTCGTGACGCCGGTGGCCGCCGTCGGTGTCCTGGCCGCGGCCTACGGGGTGGACCTGCTGGTCTCCGGCGGCGACGTCCCCCGCAACACCGTCGTGGCCGGCGTCGACATCGGCGGCCTGTCCCCCGCGGCGGCCACCGAGCGCCTGCAGACCGAGCTCGCGCCGCGCGTGGTCGCCGACCACGTGGTGCTGGCCGACGGCGTGGAGGGCACCCTCTCCCCCGCCACCGCCGGGATCACCCTCGACGTCGAGGGCACCATCGAGCGGGCCGGCGAGCAGCCACTGGACCCCTGGACCCGCCTGGTGTCCCTCGTCGACGAGCGCGAGGTGGCCCCCGTCATCACCGGCGAGGAGACCGCGCTGGCTGCGCAGATCGACGGCATCGCCGAGCAGGTCGACCGTGCCCCGGTGGACGCGACCATCGCCATCGAGGGGACCAGCGCCGACGTCGTCGAGCCCGTGTCCGGCCGCACCCTCGACCGCGAGGGGGCCGCGGAGGCCGTCGCCGCCGCGCTGGCCTCTGGCGGCGACCCGGACACCCCGATCGAGCTGCCCGTCGACGTGACCGAGGTGTCCGTGGACGCCGCCGAGGCCCAGCGGGTGCTCGACGAGACCGTCACCCCCGGCCTGGCCGCGCCGGTCACGGTGACCAGCCAGGACGGCGCCACCTCCGTCGAGGTGCCCGAGACCGCGCTCGCCGCCTCGCTGACCTTCACGCCGCAGGAGGACGGCGGGCTCGCGGTCGCGGTCGACCCGGCGGCGCTGCAGGAGGCGATGGGCGACGACTTCGCCGAGTTCGGCACCCCCGCCGAGGACGCCCGCTTCGAGCTGTCCGGGGGCAGCGTCTCCATCGTCCCGTCGGTCGACGGCACCGGCGTCGACCCGGCCGCGCTCTCGGCCCACCTGCTGGAGGTCCTGCCGCAGCCGGCGCCCCGCACGGTCACCGCCGACCTGGGGCCGGTGCCGGCGGAGTTCAGCACCGCCGAGGCGGAGGCGCTGGGCATCCGCGAGGAGATCAGCAGCTTCACCACGAACTTCACCAGCGCGGCCAGCGGCACCAACATCCGGGTGGCCGCCGCCGAGCTCGACGGCGCGCTCGTCCGGCCCGGCGAGACGTTCAGCCTCAACGGCTTCACCGGCCCGCGGGGCACCGCGCAGGGCTACGTGGAGGCCGGCGTCATCAACAACGGCGAGTTCACGACCGCCGTCGGCGGTGGTGTCAGCCAGGTCGCCACGACGATGTTCAACGCCGTCTTCTTCGCCGGCCTCGAGGACGTCTACCACAAGCCGCACAGCTACTACATCAGCCGCTACCCGGCCGGCCGCGAGGCGACGGTGTACTACGACTCGATCGACCTGAAGTGGCGCAACGACAGCGACACCGGCGTCTACGTCGACACCCAGTGGACGCCGAATTCCCTGACGATCGCCTTCTACGGGACCAAGCGGTACGACATCGAGTCGATCAGCAGCGACCGCTACAACCTCCGCGAGCCGGTCGTGCAGGAGAAGCCGGACGACGGCAACTGCAAGGCCCAGGCCGGCTCGACCGGCTTCGACATCACCGTCACCCGGGTGTTCCGCGACCCGGCCAGCGGGGCGGAGGTCAAGCGCGAGGACTTCCGCAGCCGGTACGCCGCCGAGCCGCGGATCACCTGCGTGCCGGTTGCCGCACCGGACGCCCCGCCGGCACCCGCCCCGGCCCCGGCACCCGTGCCGGGCGGCTGAAAGAGGGCCCCGTCCTCCTCACCCCTCGCAAGCTCGGGGCGAGCCTCGGGACGGGGCCGGCGGCGGGACCCTGCCGGTGGGCCGGTCGGCGCGCTGACCGGCGTGCACACTGGGACGGTGAGCACCGTCCTGCCCGGGGGCCGACCGGCCGGCGCCCGACACCCCGAGGACGGTGCCGGCGACGACGACCGGCCGGCGGGCGCCACCGCCGTCCGCCTGGAGACCCCGCCGGCGCGGGGACGGCTGGAGCGCTGGCCCGCGGTGCTGCGGGTCCCCCTGCAGGTGCTCGGGCGCACGGTCGCCAAGGCCTGGCACGACCGCATCCTCGGGCTCTCCGCCGAGGCGGCGTTCTGGCAGCTGCTGTCGGTGCCGCCGCTGCTGATCGGGCTGCTCGGCACGCTGGGTTACCTCGGCACGTTCATCGGCGGGGCCTCGGTGGCCCAGATCGAGGCGCAGCTGGTCCGCGCCTCCACCCAGGTGCTGACGCCGGACGTCGTCCAGGGGTTGGTGCAGCCGACGCTCGACGACATCCTCCGCTCCGGGCGGCTGGACCTGATGAGCGTCGGCTTCCTGCTGTCGCTGTGGGCCGGCTCCTCGGCGACGGCGACGTTCATGAACACCGTCGTCATCGCCTACGACCAGCGCGACGTGCGCGGCCCGATCCGCACCCGGCTGAAGGCGCTGTGGCTGTTCGTCGTCGGCCTGCTGCTGGCGGTGCTCACCCTCCCGCTGCTGGTGCTCGGCCGGGGGGTGCTGGTCTCGCTGCTGCCGACCGACTGGCGGAGCACCGCGACGGTGCTGGTGAACGCCGTCTACTGGCCGCTGGTGCTGATCGGCCTGCTCCTGGCGCTGACCAGCTTCTACCACGTGGTGCTGCCGCGGCGGCTGCCCTGGCACCGGCACCTGCCCGGGACCGCGCTGGCCGTCGCCTTCTTCGTCGTCGCGGCGCTGGCCACCCGCGCCTACGTGGCCGACATCCTCACCACGACGCTGCCCTACGGAGCGCTGGCGACCCCGATCGCGGTCCTGCTGTTCTGCTTCTTCTTCGGGATGTCGGTGCTGCTGGGCGCCGAGCTCAACGCGACGATCCAGTCCCGCTGGCCGGCACCGCTGCGCCGGCACCAGCGCCGCAGCCAGGCCCGGCGAGCGGCCAAGCTCGAACACGCCCGCGAGCTGCAGGACTGA
>DASQXT010000092.1:0-5250 GCA_035639575.1 Geodermatophilus sp. | reverse complement strand
CCGTCGTCGTCCGGGTGAACAGGTCGTAGGACAGCCCGAGCGACTGCAGGTCGCCGACGATGACCCGGTTGTTGCGGTCGGCGATCTCCCGCGGGGTCACGCCCTCGGCGTCGGCGGCGACGGTGATCGGCGTCCCGTGCTCGTCGGTGCCGCTGACCATCAGCACCCGGTCGCCCACCATGCGGTGGTAGCGGCTGAAGACGTCCGAGGGGACGCCGAAGCCGGAGACGTGGCCGATGTGCCGGGGGCCGTTGGCGTAGGGCCAGGCCACGGCGGTCAGGATGTGCCGATCACTCACGGCACGAGCCTAGGCGGCGGCGTCCACCCGGTTCAGCGCTGGCCGGTGCCCGCGGTCGCCGGGGCGTGCGGAGCGACGGTGGGCACCGGGGTGGAGAGCGCGACGGCGACCAGCGCCAGGCCGATGACGGCGAGGGTGGCTCCCCGGGTCCGCGGGCCGGCGGGGGGCGGCTCGGGACGGTGCGCCGGGGTGCTCGGGCCCTCCGCGACCCAGGCCACGACCGAGGGGGAGCCGGCGAGCAGCAGCTTGCCGACCGGCAGCCCCAGGGACAGCAGGGCCAGCGCCGGCAGCGGCAGGGCCACCGGCAGCGGGTCGAACAGCGGGGTGGTCAGGGCCAGCGCCGTGCACGCCCCGGCGAGCGCGATCTCGGCGGTGGCCACGGCGGTGTGGACCCGGCGTCCGGACCGGTCGAGCAGCAGCATCCCCCCGCCGGCGCACAGCACCACCCACCCGGCCAGGAGCAGCAGTACGAGCGCCACCACCGGGCCCGCCGGCCGCAGCGGGGACAGCAGGAGGCCGTCGAGCCCGGTCAGCCCGGCCGCCAGCAGCGCGACGGCCTCGACCAGGCCGACGGCGGCGGCCGCCAGCACGGCGGCCGGCGGCCGGCGCCGCGCGGGGGACGACGACGCGGGCGGGGTCTCGCCAGCGTAGGGGACGGTGCTCGCCACGGGTGTGCTCTCCCTGGCCGGGGACGTCGGTCACCGGTCGGGTCGGCACCCGCAGCGGGCGGCTGGAGGTGGTGGGCCGGCGACCTCACCCCTCCGGGGGAGTCAGCGGCGGGCGATGTTGTCGGCGGCCGACAGGCGTTCCCCGGTGGCCATCCGGCTGCGGCGGCGGCCGTAGGCGTAGTACATCACGATGCCGAGCGCCATCCAGATGATGAAGCGCAGCCAGGTGTCGGTGGGCAGGTTGGTCATCAGCCACAGCGCGGCCAGGGCCGAGACGATCGGCAGGACCGGGACCCACGGCACCCGGAAGGAACGGTGCAGGTCCGGTCGGGTGCGCCGCAGCACCCAGACGCCGATCGACACGAGGAAGAAGGCGAACAGCGTGCCGATGTTCACCAGCTCCGCGAGGGCGGTGAGCGGGATGAACCCGGCCAGCAGCGCGACGACGACACCGGTGGCGATGGAGATCCGGTACGGCGTGCCGTACCGCGGGTGCACCTTGGCCAGGCCGGGCGGGAGCAGGTGGTCGCGGCTCATCGCGAACAGCACGCGCGACTGACCGAGCAGCAGGATCATGACCACGGAGGTGAGCCCGGCCAGCGCGCCGATCGAGATGATGCTCGAGAAGACCGGCAGCCCGTTGGCGGAGAACGCCCCCGCGAGGGGCGCGGTCGCGCTCAGCTCGGTGTAGTTCTGCATCCCCACGACCACCAGCGAGACCGCCACGTAGAGCAGGGTGCAGATCACCAGCGAGCCGATGATCCCGCGCGGCATGTCCCGCTTGGGGTTGCGGGTCTCCTCCGCGGCGGTGGCCACGATGTCGAAGCCGATGAACGCGAAGAACACGATCGCGGCGCCGGCGAGCACGCCGCCCCAGCCGAAGGTGCCGGGGCTGAACCCGGTGAGCACCGAGATCAGGGGCGTGTGCAGCCAGCCCTCCTGCCCAGCGGCCCGGGGCTGCGCGGGCGGGACGAACGGCGTGTAGTTCGCTGCCTTCGTGTAGAAGAACCCGACCACGATCACGATCAGGACGACGACCAGCTTGATCCCGACGATGATGGTGGTGACGCGCGACGAGAGCTTGATCCCGAGGATCAGGACGCCGGTCATCACCAGGACGATGAGGATCGCCGGGATGTTGACCGTCGCCGTCTCGCCCGCGATCGACGTCGGCAGCGGCGTGCCGATGTCGTCGAGCAGCTGGTTGAGGTAGCCCGACCAGCCGACCGCCACCGTGGCCGCGCCCAGGGCCAGCTCGAGCACGAGGTCCCAGCCGATGATCCAGGCGATGAACTCGCCGAAGGTGGCGTAGGAGAACGTGTACGCGGACCCGGCGACCGGCACCGTCGAGGCGAACTCCGCGTAGCAGATCGCCGCCAGCCCGCAGACCACGCCGGCGATGACGAACGAGATCGCCACGGCGGGGCCTGCCTGGTCGCGGGCGACGATGCCCGTGAGCACGAAGATGCCGGTGCCGATGATCACGCCGACGCCGAAGACCGTGAGGTCCAGGCCGGACAGGTTCTTCTTGAGCCGGTGCTCCGGCTCGTCGGTGTCCCGGATGGAGTCCTCGACGGACTTCACCCGACGGGTGTTGACGGCCACGACGCCCCCCACCTCTCGGCAGATCCGGACCCCGCGAGCGTGGCACGGGTGCCGCCCGTCCGCATGCCTACGCTGTGCCGTCGAGCCGCTCGGGAGAGGGAGTGCGGATGCCCGGCACGGAGGTCCCCCGCGGTGCGCCCCGCGAGCTGCCGACGGAGCCCCCGTCGACCCGGCCGCGGCCCGCGGGCCGGCCGCGCACGACGCCGTCCCGGCCGGACGACGTGGGGCCGGTCGTCGACTGCGCCGTCTACGTCGACGGACGCCGGGAGCCCCCGGTCGAGCCGTGCGAGGCGCTGCGGACGGCCACGGACAAGGGGGGCTACGTCTGGCTCGGCCTCTACGCGCCGACCGCGGAGGAGCTGGGCGAGATCGCCGAGCGCTACCGGCTGCACCCGCTGGCCGTGGAGGACGCCGTCTACGCCCACCAGCGACCCAAGCTGGAGCGCTACGACGACGTCCTGTTCATGGTGCTCACCACCGCCCGGTACGTGGAGCACGACCAGCTGACCGCGACCAGCGAGGTCGTCGAGACCGGCGAGGTGATGGTCTTCCTGGGGCCGCACTACGTGATCACCGTGCGGCACGGCGAGCACGGTGGCCTGGCCGACCTGCGCCGCAGCCTGGAGTCGCAGCCCGACCTGCTCTGCCACGGCCCCGCGTCGGTGCTCTACGCGGTCGCCGACAGCGTGGTCGACGCCTTCGTCGACGTCGCCACCGCGGTCGAGGAGGACGTCGACGAGCTCGAGGCCTCGGTGTTCAGCCCGGAGCGCACCGACGACATCGGCCGGCTCTACCAGCTCAAGCGGGAGCTGCTGTCGCTGCGCCGGGCGGTCTCGCCGCTGGAGGTGCCGCTGGAGAAGCTGGCCGAGAAGCAGATCGACGTCGTCCCGGAGGCGATGCGCTCGTACTTCCGCGACGTCGAGGACCACGCCATCCGGGTGCGCGACCAGGTCAGCGCCCTCGACGAGCTGCTCACCTCGATCCTGCAGGCGTCGCTGGCCCGCACCTCGCAGGCCGACAACGAGGACATGCGCAAGATCAGCGCGTGGGCGGGCATCGTGGCCGTCCCCACCGCCATCGCGGGCATCTACGGGATGAACTTCACGCACATGCCCGAGCTGCACTGGCGCTACGGCTACCCGCTGGTGCTGCTGGTGATCCTCGGCACCTGCCTGCTGCTCTACCGCGGCTTCAAGCGCAACGGCTGGCTGTAGCCCGCGTCGTGCGGCGCCCGTGCGCTCAGCGTGGTCTCGCCGCGGCCGGAGACCACACTCAGCGCACAGGGGTCAGGGCCGCGGCGATGTGGGCCACCAGGTCGGTAGGTCGGTGCAGATCGGCCGCCGTCACGAACACCACCCGCCAGCCGGCCGCCTGCAGCCGGTTCAGCCGCTGCCGGTCGCGCGCGAACTGGCCGGGCTCGGCGTGCCAGGCACCGTCGTACTCGACGGCGACGCGCTGCTCCGGCCAGGCGAAGTCGACCCGCGCCACGAAGCCGCGGGCGTCCCGGACGACGTACTGGGCCACCGGCGCCGGCAGCCCGGCCCGCGTGACCAGCAGACGCAGCCGCGTCTCCTGCGGCGACTCGGCCAGACCGTCGGCCAGGCGGCAGACCTCCCGCGCCCGTGCCGCGCCCGGACCGCGGGCCGTCGCGGCGAGACCACGCAGCGGCCCGAGGCCGACCACCCCGGAGACGAGCAGCCGGTCCACCGCGACGACGGCGTCGTCGCCCGGCAGCGCCGCGGCGATGCGGACCGCCGTCGCCTCCGGTGTCGTCACGGCCACGCCGCTGCGACGGCACACCCACCCGTCGGGCAGCCGACTCCGGCGCACGCGCAGCCCCGGGACCCGCACCGGGTGGTGACCGGGCGGGACGGTCAGCTCGACGTCGGCCGCGGCGTCGACCAGGTCGACACCCCATGACACCGCTGCGCTGCACCCCGTCACGACGGCTCCGGGCACGAGGAGGGTCGCCGCGGTACGGGCCCGGAGGGTGTGCGTGACCTCGACGTCGCGGTGTGCGTACAGGTCCGGCCACACCCTCCGCCACGTCGGGCCCCTCAGCTGGTTGCGGGTGAGCAGGCCCCGCGCGACGACCGCCGAGGCGCGGAAGACCCGGCCACGGAGGACGTCGGGGACGGCGGGCGGCACGGGCACCGGCGCACCGTGCCGCAACCGGCGCCCGAGCCCCGGGTCGTGGTCCCCAGCTGCGCCGCTGTGCACCGATGGTGGCCTCCGGCTGGCGCGAGACCACCATCCGTGCACACGGGCGGGCGCGCTAGGAGGACTTGGCGGCGACGACGGCGTCGTAGACCGTGCGGCGGGGCAGCCCGGTGCGGACGACGACGGCGCGGATGGCGTCCTTGCGGGTGGCGCCCGCCTCCTCCTCGTCGGCCACGAGAGTGGCCAGCTCGGACGGCGACAGCGCCACCGGGGCCGCGGGTGCCCCACCGACGACCAGGGTGATCTCCCCGCGCACGCCGTCGGCCGCCCACGAGGCCAGCTCGCCCAACGGCCCCCGGCGGACCTCCTCGTGGGTCTTGGTCAGCTCCCGGCAGACGGCGGCCGGGCGGCCCTCGCTCATCACCGCCGCGGCATCGGTGAGCGCGTCGGCCAGCCGGTGCGGCGACTCGAAGAAGACCATCGTGCGGCGCTCGTCGGCCAGGCCGCCCAGCCGCGACC
>DASQXT010000091.1:0-2091 GCA_035639575.1 Geodermatophilus sp. | reverse complement strand
CACCGACGCGGGGTGGAGCAGCTCGGTAGCTCGCTGGGCTCATAACCCAGAGGTCGCAGGTTCGAATCCTGCCCCCGCTACCAAACGACAGGGGCCCTCACAGAACTGTGAGGGCCCCTGTCGTTTGCGCCAGGATCCGGGAGCCGTTGCGGGATGAGGTCCGTCACGTTCGTTCGGGGCCGGCGCGGTCAGTTCTGGTTCTCAAGCGCGTCCGGCGTTCCCAGCCACCGATCGCCCTTCGCGGTGACGTACTGCTTCCAGACGTATCGCCACGGAACGACGTCCGCGGTGATGAGGATCAGTGAGCAGTTGACGATGATCTGGCTCATGGCCTGGTCCACCCGGTCGGCCCGCACCGCGGGCAGCGCCACCACGGACAGCCAGATCGCCTTCCAGAGGGTCTCGAACAGCAGGATCGGCAGCAGCCGCACCGGGTACCGCAGCCCGAGGAAGGCCAGCAGCGACATGGCGGTGAGCAGGACGGCGACGATCCCCTCGTGCAGCGGCATGGACTGGTCGTAGCCGATGACGATCGGCCACTTCACCACGGCGAGGCCGACGCCCATCACCGCGTAGCCGACCCGCATCGAGTTCAGCCGCCAGGTCGGCAGGTCCGCGGGGGCGCCGGGGGTGCGCGCGGGGATGGGGTCGGTGCGGGCCACGGTCATGGCGGTCTCCTCGTTTTCGAGCGGTCGCGGCGGCCGCCGCGTGCGGGGCTGAAGCTAGGAGCGGACGTGGGGACCGCGGATCACCACACGATGTGAGAACGCGTGGTGATCCGGCGGCCGGCGCGATGCCGTCGGGATCAGCGGGCGGGTTCGCGGGCCAGCAGCCGGGCGCGGAGGTGGTGCAGGCGTGGCATGAGGCCGTACATGACGATCGGGACCGCGATCGTGGCGACGATGACGGTGCGCAGCACGATCGGGGTGCCGGCGAGCAGGCCGCTGAGCGTGAGGTTGAGCACCGTGAGCGTCGGCAGAACGGCCAGCCAGATCATCAGCGCCAGCTGGTGCTTGGACGGCGGCGGCACCGGCGAGGGCGTGCGGTGGACAGGGTCGGTGGTCATGCTGTTCTCCTCTGGGGTCGGACCGGCCGGTCGCCGGTCACAGGGGTGCGGGGGGATGCCGCTAGAGGCCGTGCCGGCGGTCACCGAGCACGGCGGTGGTGAGCCGGGCCTCGGTCGCGGCGGTGAAGACGTCGCCGGCCGCGTGGTGCGCATCGAGCGCGCGGTCGACGTCCTCGGCGACCAGGTCGGCGTTGAGGGCGATCCCGGCGGTGTTGCCGGCCCCGGCGGCGGCGATGACTTGGCCGCGCGGGTCGACGACGTTGCCGGCGGCCCAGACCCCGGCGGTGCTGGTCCGGCCGGTGGGGTCGACGGTGACGAACCCGGCCTCGTCGGTCTGGCAGCCGAGGTCGGTGAGCAGGCCGTCGGGGTGCGGGGTGTTGCCGGGGCGGAGGAACACCGCGGTCCGCGCGACCATCCGGCCGTCGGCCAACTGGACGCCGATCAGCCGGTCGGCCTCCACGACGAGCCGCGTGACCTCGCCGTGCACGATCTGGATGCCGCGGGCCCGCAGCTGGACACGCTCGGGGGCGGTCAGCGGGTGAGTGTGGGCGAAGAAGACCACATTGTCGGACCACTGGCGGACCAGCTGCGCGTGTGCGACCGCGCCCGGGCCGGTGTTGAGTACGCCGAGGGGCTGGTCGCGGACTTCCCAGCCGTGGCAGTACGGGCAGTGCAGCAGGTCCCGGCCCCACCGCTCGCGGACGCCGGGGATGTCGGGCAGCTCGTCGCGGACCCCGGTAGTCACCAGGATCCGCCGGGCACGCAGCACCCGGCCGCCGGCGAGGCGGACGACGAAGCCCGGCTCGATGCCGACCACCCGGTCGGCCACGAGCTCGACGCCGTACTGGGCAAGCTCGGCCCGTCCGGCGGCCAGCAGGTCGGCCGGCGGCGTCCCGTCGCGGGACAGGAAGCCGTGCATGTGGGCCGCGGGCGCGTTGCGGGGCGTGCCGGCGTCGATGACCGCGACCCGCCGCCGGGCCCGGCCGAGCACCAGCGCCGCGCTCAGGCCGGCCGCGCCGCCGCCG
>DASQXT010000090.1:0-2724 GCA_035639575.1 Geodermatophilus sp. | reverse complement strand
GTCCTGCACGTGCACCCCTACGACGCCGTCGCGCTCGCCGCCGTGAACCTGCCCGGTCCGCGTCCGCCGGTCCTCTTCCAGAACCACGCGGACCTCTCGTTCTGGCTCGGCGTCGCCGGCGCGGACCTGCTGTGCGACTGGCGCACCCACGCTCGGGCCCTCGACGTCGGACTGCGCGGCGTACCCGCCGAGCGGATCGGCGTGCTGCCCATGCCGGTGGACGCGATGCGCTCGCCCTCCGCGGACACGGTCCGTCGTCGGCTCCGCGTCCCGGCGGACGCCGTCGTGGCCGTGACCGTCGCCGACGACTGGAAGGTGGCCGCGTCCTGGGGGCGCGGGATGCACCAGCTCGTCGACCGGGCGCTGCACTGGGCACCCCAGCTGGTGTTCGTCCTCGTCGGGGTCGTGCCGAACCAGGACTGGGAGCGCCTGGAGAAGCGCTACCCCGGACGGGTCCACACGGTCGGGCGGGTCCCCGACCCGGCTCCGTACCTCGCCCTCGCCGACGTCTACCTCGAGTCCTATCCGACCCGGGCGGGGACCACGCCGCTCGAGGCGGCCATGGTCGGCCTCCCCGTCGTCACGCTGGCCGACGTGCCCGCGGACCACCCGGCGCACGTCTTCCAGACCGGTTCGCCCGGACTCGACGGGCGACCGGTCACCACGTCCGCCGAGCAGTTCGCCGTGGCCGTGCGGCGCCTCGCCGCCGACGCCGACCTCCGGCGCAGGGAGGGGGTCGCCGTCCAGACGGCGGTGCAGGCGCTGCACGACGGTGCGGGGTGGCGCGCCCAGCTCGAGTCCCTCTACGAGCGGGCCCGCTCGTTGCTGGCCGCTGACGTCGACGCCCTCGGGGAGTCCACGACGGACGACCGGTTCGGCGCCGTGCTGCTCAGCGCCTTCTCCACGGACACGGCCAGCCCCGAGCCGGGGGCCGGGGCCGGGCCGCTGGGCGACCTGTTCGACGACCGGATGCAGATCGACCTGCTGGCGGCGTCCTCCCGCGGTGCGGGGTCGCCGTTCCGGGTGCGCGTGGCACCGGGCTGGGAGGACCACGAGGGGTGGACCAGCCGCCTGCTCGACCTGTGCAGCACCCACCCCCGGCTCTCGGTCAGTCTGCCGTTCCTGCGCGGTGACGACTTCGACGGCACCAGGACCCAGACCACCCTCATCGCCCTGCTCGCGGGGATCGGGCGCACCGCGGACGACTGCGGGGACATCAGCGTCGAGGTCTCCCGTCCGCACCAGTCCGGTCCGGGGCTGCCCGGTGACGCGCCGTTCACCGACGGGGTGCTCGACCAGCTCGAGTGGCTGATGACCTCGCCGCTGTGGTCCCCGCCGACCGGGGCAGGGCGCGGCCGGCCGCACACGCCGCGAGCCGTGCCCGTCCCCGCATGAAGGAACGGCGGACCTGCATGAGTCCTACCGGCCAGTAGCTGGGTACCGTCCGGAGGGATGAGCGAGACAGCGAGCGCAGCCACAGTCGGCACCCCCGACGTGTCCCTGCGCTATCCCGGTGGAGAACTGCCCCTGCGCGTGGTCCCGGCCACGGAGGGAGCGGACGGACTGGACACAGGCAAGCTGCTGTCGACGACCGGACAGGTCGCGCTGGACATCGGCTTCGTCAACACCGCGGCGTGCACCTCGGCGATCACCTACATCGACGGTGACGCCGGGATCCTGCGCTATCGCGGCTACCCGATCGACCAGCTCGCCGAGAGCGCCAGCTTCGTCGAGGTCAGCTACCTGCTGATCTACGGCGAGCTGCCGACGGCCGAGCAGCTGGCCGACTTCGACTCACGGCTGCGGCGGCACACGCTGCTGCACGAGGACCTCAAGCAGTTTTTCAATGGGTTCCCGCGGGATGCGCACCCCATGCCGGTGCTCTCCTCCGCGGTCAGCGCCCTGTCGACCTTCTACCAGGACTCCCTGGACCCGTTCGACCCGCAGCAGGTCGAGATCTCCACGCACCGGCTGCTGGCCAAGCTGCCCACGATCGCGGCCTACGCGTACAAGAAGTCGGTCGGCCAGCCGTTCCTCTACCCGGACAACTCCCTGGGTCTGGTGGAGAACTTCCTGCGGATGACCTTCGGCTTCCCCGCCGAGCCCTACGAGGTCGACCCGGAGCTCGCCAAGGCGCTGGACATGCTGTTCGTGCTGCACGCCGACCACGAGCAGAACTGCTCGACGTCGACGGTGCGGCTGGTCGGCTCCTCGCAGGCCAACCTGTTCGCCTCGGTGTCGGCCGGCATCAACGCCCTGTTCGGCCCGCTGCACGGTGGGGCCAACCAGTCGGTGCTGGAGATGCTCGAGTCGATCCAGAGCGAGGGCGGGGACATCCCGGCGTTCGTCGAGCGGGTGAAGAAGCGGGAGCCCGGCGTCAAGCTGATGGGCTTCGGGCACCGGGTCTACAAGAACTACGACCCGCGCGCCGCGATCGTGAAGAAGACCGCGGACCAGGTGCTCGCCAAGCTCGGCGGCAACAACGAGCTGTTGGACCTGGCGCAGCAGCTCGAGGAGATCGCCCTCTCCGACGACTACTTCGTCGAGCGCAAGCTCTACCCGAACGTCGACTTCTACACCGGTCTGATCTACCGGGCGATGGGCTTCCCGACGCGGATGTTCACCGTCCTGTTCGCCCTCGGCCGGCTGCCCGGCTGGATCGCCCAGTGGCGCGAGATGATCAACGACCCGGCCACCAAGATCGGCCGTCCCCGGCAGGTCTAC
>DASQXT010000089.1:0-8848 GCA_035639575.1 Geodermatophilus sp. | reverse complement strand
ACGGCGGTGCGCTGCATGTGGTGCAGCACGCCGCGGATGCCGCCGAGCTCCTCGCCGCCGCCGGCACGGCCCGGGCCGCCGTGGACGAGCACCGGCAGCGGGGAGCCGTGGCCGGTGTTCTCCCCCGCGTCGTCGCGGTCGAGCACCAGGATGCGGCCGTGCGCGTGCGCCGCGCCCAGCACGAACTCCCGGGCGAACTGCTCGTCGTGGGTGACGACCGAGCCGACCAGGCTGCCCTGCCCGCGCGCGGCCAGCTCCACGGCCTGGGCCACGCCGTCGTAGGGCAGCACCGTGCTGACCGGGCCGAACGCCTCCACGTCGTGCGGCTCGGCGGCGGCCACGTCGTCGCAGCGCAGCAGCATCGGCGGCAGGAACGCGCCGCGGTCGCGGTCGGCGCCCACGACCTCGAAGTGCTCCGGGTCACCGACTACCAGCTCGGCCACGCCGCGCAGGGCCTTCAGCGAGCGGAGCACCTCCTCGCGCTGGTCGAGGCTGGCCAGCGCCCCCATCCGGACGCCCTCGGCGCCGGGGGCACCGACCACCACCCGCGCCAGCCGCTCCCGGGTGGCCTCGACGACGTCGTCCACCAGCGCGCGGGGCACGAACGCCCGGCGGATCGCGGTGCACTTCTGGCCGGCCTTCACCGTCATCTCGGTGACCAGCTGCTCGACGAAGAGGTCGAACTCCGGGGTGTCCGGGGTGGCGTCGGGGCCGAGCACCGAGCAGTTGAGCGAGTCGGCCTCGGCGTTGAACCGCACCGAGTTCGCCACCACCGCGGGGGAGCTGCGCAGCTTGCGGGCGGTCGCGGCCGAGCCGGTGAAGAAGACCAGGTCCTGACCGGCCAGCCCGTCGAGGAGCCCGGCCGCACTCCCGGCGAGCAGCTGGACCGAGCCCTCCGGCAGCAGCCCGGACTCGACGATCGCCCGGAACACCGCCGCGGTGAGGTACGCAGTCTGGCTGGCCGGCTTGACGACGGTCGGCACGCCGGCGAGGAAGGCCGGCGCCAGCTTCTCCAGGAACCCCCAGACCGGGAAGTTGAAGGCGTTGATCTGGACCGCGACACCGCGCAGCGGCGTGTAGAGGTGCTGGCCGGCGAAGGTGCCGCCCCGGCCCAGCGGCTCGACGGGGCCGTCGAGGACGATGGTGTCGTCGGGCAGCTCCCGGCGCCCCTTCGACGCATACGAGAGCAGCGTCCCGAACCCGCCGTCGACGTCGACCGCGCTGTCGCGGTCGGTGGCGCCGGTGCGGCGGGACAGCGCGTAGAACTCGTCCTTGTCGGCCATGAGCCTCAGGCCCAGTTGCTTGAGCAGTCCGGCCCGCTGGTGGAAGGTCAGCTCGCGCAGCGCCGGTCCGCCGACGGTGCGGGCGTGGTCGAGCATCGCGGGCACGTCGAGGCCGGTGCTGCTGACGCGGACGACGGTCTCCCCCGTCACGGCGTCGGCGATCGGGGTGCCCTCGTCCGGCGCGCTGTACCAGCGACCGGCGACGTGGCTCTGGAGCAGGGGTGCGGTCATGCGGATCTCCTGGGGTGGCTCAGGACGGCCGGGCGCGCAGGCCCTGGAAGGTCGTGGCGACGAGTGCGTCGGCCAGGTCGTCGGCGGACAGGCCGCCGTCCGGTCGGTACCACTCGGTCAGCGAGTTGACCGTGCCGAACAGCAGGCGGCTGGTGATGGCGGGATCGACGTCGGGACGCACGTCCCCCTCGTCCTCGGCCGCGCGCACGAGGTCGGTGACGACGCGGTCGAACCGGCGGCGCCGGGCGAGCGCGGCCTCCTCGACCGGGGAGTTGCCCCGCACCCGCAGCAGCAGGGTGACGAACGGGAGCTCCGCTGCGAGCACGCGCACCGACCCGCGGACGACGTGCTCGAGCCGGTCGATGGCCGGTCCGGTGGTCGCGCCGGGTTCCTCGGTGACGGCGAACAGCGCGTCCAGGGCCCGGTCGAGGGCCAGCCGCAGCAGCTCGACCTTGCTGGACACGTGGTGGTAGATCGCCGACTTGGTGACGCCGAGCCGTGCGGCCAGCTCCTCCATGCTCGTCGCGTCGTAGCCGCGCTCGTTGAAGACCGCGACCGCGATGTCGAGCAGTGAGTCCAGCGAGTGGCCGGGGCGGCCGCGCCGGGTCCGGGCGGGGTCGGCCGTGGACGTCACGCGCGGTCCCGGAGGTCGTAGATCCGCTTGAGCTTGCCCATCGACCGGGCGAGGGTCTCCGGGTCCACGACGAGCACCTCGATGCTGGTGCCGACGGTGTCCTTCACCGCCTTGGTGACCTCGGCAGCGGCGGCCGGCCGGCGCTCGGCCGGGCAGTCGGGACGGGCCTCGATCCGTGCGGTGAGGTGGTCCATCCGGCCGCGGGTCGTCAGCTCCAGGGTGAAGTGCGGCGAGAGACCGGGGGTCCGGAGCACGATCTCCTCGATCTGGGTCGGGAAGAGGTTGACCCCGCGCAGGATGATCATGTCGTCGGTGCGGCCGGTGATCTTCTCCATGCGCCGCATCCCCGGGCGAGCGGTGCCCGGCAGCAGCCGGGTGAGGTCGCGGGTGCGGTAGCGGATGACCGGCATCGCCTCCTTCGTCAGCGAGGTGAGGACCAGCTCCCCCTGCTCCCCCTCGGGCAGCACCTCACCGGTCAGCGGGTCGATGACCTCCGGGTAGAAGTGGTCCTCCCAGACGTGCAGACCGTCCTTGGTCTCGACGCACTCCTGGGCGACGCCGGGGCCCATGACCTCGGACAGGCCGTAGATGTCCACGGCGTGGATGCCCGCGCGCTCCTCCATCTCGAGTCGCATCTGCTCGGTCCAGGGCTCGGCGCCGAAGATGCCGATCTCGAGGGAGCTGGCACGGGGGTCGAGGCCCTGCTTCTCGAACTCGTCGATGACGGTGAGCATGTACGAGGGCGTCACCATGATCACCCTCGGCTCGAAGTCGGTGATCAGCTGGACCTGACGCGGCGTCATGCCGCCGGAGATCGGGACGACGGTGCAGCCGAGCTTCTCCGCGCCGTAATGGGCGCCCAGTCCGCCGGTGAACAGGCCGTAGCCGTAGGCGTTGTGCAACGTGTCGCCGGGCCGCCCGCCGGCCGCGCGGATCGAGCGGGCCATGACGGTGGCCCAGGTGTCGATGTCCCGCTCCGTGTAACCGACGACCGTGGGGCGCCCGGTCGTGCCGGACGAGGCGTGCACCCGGCGCACCTGGTCCCGCGGGACGGCGAACATGCCGAACGGGTAGTTGTCGCGCAGGTCGGCCTTGCTGGTGGTGGGGAACCTCGCCAGGTCGCCGAGCTCCCGGCAGTCGTCGGGGTGCACACCGGCCGCGTCGAAGGCCGCCCGGTAGTGCGGCACGTTCTCGTAGGCGTGCCGCAGCGTCCACTGCAGCCGCTCGAGCTGCAGCGCGCGCAGCTCCTCGACGGGCATCCGTTCCGCCGGGTCGAGGGCGACCGGGTCGGGGGGCGCTCCCAGGCGCCGGGTGGGCTCGCTGGTCACAGCCGTCATGGCGGAGGCCTCCGTGGTCCTGAGCGTCGTCGCCGGACGGTCGGCGGAGGGTGCGGGTCCAAATACCGACCGGATGGTCAGGTAATCAACTCCGCCAGGAGGTGCTCTGTCAAGCCCTGCGACAACTCCCCCGGCGGACTTGTGCGGCGGAGTGGCGTCGTGCACACTCATTACCGACCAACCGGTCAGTAATTGGCTGATCGCCGTCGACCCCGAGGGGACGAGATGTCCGCGCCCACCCTGGAACGGCCCGCGCCCGACGAGGCCGCGCTGCAGGAGCAGTTCGACGCCACCATCGCCGCCGACCACCGCATCGAGCCGCGCGACTGGATGCCCGAGGGGTACCGCAAGACCCTCGTCCGGCAGGTCGCCCAGCACGCCCACTCGGAGATCATCGGGATGCAGCCGGAGGGCGACTGGCTGCTGGCCGCCCCCAGCCTGCGGCGCAAGTCGGTCCTGCTGGCCAAGGTGCAGGACGAGGCCGGTCACGGCATGTACCTCTACTCCGCGGCCGAGACGCTCGGCGCCGACCGGGCCGACCTGACCGACAAGCTGATCGAGGGCAAGCAGAAGTACAGCTCGATCTTCAACTACCCGACGCTCACCTACGCCGACGTCGGCGTCATCGGCTGGCTGGTCGACGGCGCGGCGATCTGCAACCAGGTGCCGCTGTGCCGCTCGAGCTACGGGCCCTACGCCCGGGCGATGATCCGCATCTGCAAGGAGGAGTCGTTCCACCAGCGGCAGGGCTACGAGCTGCTGATGACGATGATGCGCGGCACCACCGAGCAGCGGGCCATGGTGCAGGACGCCGTCGACCGCTGGTGGTGGCCGACGCTGATGATGTTCGGCCCCCCTGACGAGCACAGCCCCAACACCGCGCAGTCGATGGCCTGGGGCATCAAGCGGCACACCAACGACGAGCTGCGGCAGAAGTTCGTCGACATGTCCGTCCCGCAGGCCGAGGTCCTCGGCGTCACGTTCCCCGACCCGGAGCTCGAGTTCGACCCCGAGACCGGCCACTACCGGTTCGGCAAGCTCGACTGGGAGGAGTTCAAGCGGGTCGTCGGCGGCCAGGGCCCGATGAACGCCGTCCGCCTCGCCCGCCGGCGTGCCGCCCGCGACGACAACGCCTGGGTCACCGAGGCGGCGACCGCCTACGCCCGCAAGCACGAGGGAGCCGTCGCGTGAACACCACCGACGTCACCGCCGAGGGCGGGCACGGCGCGATCCCGACCGGGCCGGAGGTCCCGGTGCAGCCCCGACGGCCGGCCGTGAAGCGCGACTGGCCGCTCTACGAGGTCTTCGTCCGCGGCAAGCGGGGGCTCAACCACGTGCACGTCGGCTCGCTGCACGCCCCGGACGACGAGATGGCCATCGACGCCGCCCGCGACCTCTACACCCGGCGCAACGAGGGCGTGAGCATCTGGGTGGTCAGGGCCGCCGACATCACCGCGTCCAGCCCCGACGAGAAGGACCCGCTGTTCGCCCCCAGCGGCGACAAGGTCTACCGGCACCCGACGTTCTACGAGATCCCCGAGGACGTCCCCCATATGTAGGACCTCCTCTCCCCCCACCACCTCGTTCCTCGGCGGCGGGTCCCTGAGAGCAGGCCGTTCCAACCACCAGTGACCAGGCAAGGAGCTTTGCGTTGGCGCACGAGGAGACCGTGTACGAGGCCCTGTCGAACGCCCACGACGACGAGGGGCACTGGGCCTTCGGCACCGGCTTCGACGAACCGCTGGCCGGGGTCGACACCACCGTCCCCGACGGCATCGACCCCGCCGACCTGGGCGCCTACTGCCTGATGCTCGGCGACGACGCCCTCGTGCTCGCGCAGCGGCTGACGCAGTGGATCACCAACGCTCCGGAGCTCGAGGAGGAGGTCGCGATCGGCAACATCGGCCTCGACCTGCTCGGCCAGGCCCGGCTGCTGCTCGCCCGCGCGGGCTCCGTCGGTGTGCTCGGCCGCTCCCGCGACCTGGCCACCGACTCGATCCCGGACGAGGACGCGCTCGCCTACTTCCGCGACGCCGACGAGTTCCGCAACACCGCGCTGGTCGAGGCCGGGAACGGCGACTTCGCCCGGACGATCGTCCGGCTGCTCGTGGCCGCCACGGTCCGGCTCGCGGTCTTCGCCAGGCTGCAGGCCTCCCGCGACCCGGTGCTCGCCGCCATCGCCACCAAGGGCGTCAAGGAGCTCACCTACCACCGCGACCACGCCGCCCGCTGGGTGCTGCGCCTCGGCGACGGCACCGAGGAGTCACACCGCCGCGCCCAGGACGGCGTCCTGGCGGTGTGGCCGCTGCTGGCCGACCTGTTCACCGCGACGGACGTCGAGACCCGGCTGGCCACGTCCGGCGTCGCCGTCGACCCCGCCGACGTCCGCGACGAGGTGCGCGGCGTGCTCACCCAGGTGCTCGAGCGGGCCACGCTCAGGGTGCCCGAGTGGCCCGCCGACGCCCCGCCCCGGGGACGTCTCGGGCAGCACGGACCGGAGTTGGCCGAGCTGCTCGACACCCTGCAGGGGCTGGCCCGGCAGCACCCGGCGGCGACCTGGTGACCGCCGTGACCCCGCAGCAGGTCGCCACGATCGACGCCCGCGCCGTGGCCGAGACGGTTCCCGACCCCGAGCTGCCGATGCTGACCCTCGCCGACCTCGGCGTGCTGCGCGACGTCCGCACGGAGGACGACGGCACCGTCGTCGTCGAGATCACGCCCACCTACTCCGGCTGCCCGGCGATGGGCGTCATGCGCGCCGACCTGCTGCACGCACTGCACGCGGCCGGCTTCCGCGACGTCGACGTCCGCACGGTGCTCTCCCCGGCGTGGACCAGCGACTGGATCAGCGAGGAGGGCCGCCGCAAGCTCGCCGCCGGCGGCATCGCGCCGCCCGGGACGGCGCCGGTCCGCTCCCCCGGCCCCATCCCGCTGCAGCTCGGGCCTCCCCGCCGCACCGCCGTCTGCCCGCAGTGCGGCTCGCCCGACACCGTGGAGCAGAGCCAGTTCAGCGCCACCGCCTGCAAGGCCCTGCGCCGCTGCCGCAGCTGCGGTGAGCCGTTCGAGCACTTCAAGGAGATCTGAGTGGTGCGACAGAGAGTGAGCATCGCAGCGAGCGATAGCGAGCGAGGAGCGGAGCGACCGCGGAGCACCACCGAGCCACGGAGCACCGCGTCTCCCGAGGCCCCCGCCCGCCCCCGTCGAAGGCCGCAGTTCCACCGGCTCACGGTCGCCAGGGTGGAGCGGCTGACCGACGACGCGGTCGCGGTCACCTTCGACGTCCCCGAGGAGCTGGCCGAGGACTACCGCTTCAAGCCCGGCCAGGCGCTCACCCTGCGCCGGGTCGAGGGCGACCGCGACGAGCGCCGCTCCTACTCCATCTGCGCGCCGATGGGCGCCGCACCACGGGTCGGCGTCCGCGAGGTCCCCGGGGGCTTCTTCTCCTCCTACCTCGTGCACGAGGTAGAGCCCGGCGACCAGATCGAGGTGCTCCCACCGTCCGGCACGTTCACCGCCGACCTGACCCGCCCCGCCGACCACGTCTTCGTCGTCGCGGGCTCCGGCATCACCCCGGCACTGTCGCTGGCCGCCACCGTGCTGCGCGACGGCGAGTCCACGGTCACGGTCTTCTACGGCAACCGCCGCACCAACACGGTGATGTTCGCCGACGAGCTCGCCGACCTGAAGGACCGCTACGGCCCCCGGCTGCAGCTGGTGCACGTGCTGTCGCGCGAGCCGCGCGACGCCGAGCTGACCAGCGGCCGGCTCGACGGCGCCCGCCTGCGCACCCTCGTCGAGAACCTGGTCGAGGCCGAGCGCGTCGACCACTGGTGGCTGTGCGGCCCCCACGGCATGGTCAGCGACGCGCGGGACCTCCTCGCCGAGCTCGGTGTGCCGTCGGAGAAGGTGCACCAGGAGCTGTTCTACGTCGACGACGTCCCGCCGCAGCCGGTCCGCGGGGACGACCAGACCGTCACCGGTCCCAGCAGCCAGGTCACCGTCGTCCTCGACGGACGGACGACCACGCTGGCCCTCCCCAAGGACGAGACCGTGCTGGACTCCGCCCAGCGGGTGCGCTCCGACCTGCCGTTCGCCTGCAAGGGCGGGGTGTGCGGCACGTGCCGGGCGCGGGTCACCGACGGCGAGGTGGAGATGCGGCGGAACTACGCCCTCGAACCCGAGGAGGTCGAGGCCGGCTACGTGCTGACCTGCCAGACGGTGCCGCTCTCCGAGACCGTGACCGTCGACTTCGACGCCTGAGCCGGTGCGCCCCGTCCCGGACGGCGCGACCGCGGAACTCGAGGTCGTCGTCACCGCACCGATGACCGTCGACTTCGACGAGCTGGGCCCCGTGCACCCGGTCTACGCGACCTACGCGATGGCCAAGCACTTCGAGGAGGCCGGCCGCAAGCTGCTCCTGCCGTACCTGGAGCCGGGCGAGGCGGCGATCGGGACGTCGGTCTCCGTCGAGCACCTCGCGCCGGCCTGGGTGGGCGACCGGGTCCGGGTCACCGCCCGCTGCACCGGGGTCGCGGGGGGCCGGGTCACCTGCGTGCTGACCGCCGTCGACTCCGCGGGCCGCGCCCTCGGCCGCGGCACGACCGGGCAGGCGGTCCTCCCGGAGTCGGTGGTCGAGGCACGGGTCGGCGAGGCGGCGCGACGCGCCCGCGGACCGGCGTCCTCGACCGGCTGACGGCCCGACCGCGGTCAGCCGACGCGCGCGACGACCTCGTCGGACTCCCGCAGCCCGGTGGAGGCGAGCGCGGCGGGCAGCCCGTCGTCGTGGCGCCGGAAGCGGGCGATGACGCCGTCGGCCACCAGGAACTCCGACGCGACGACGGCCCGGCCCCGCTCGGCGCCCGTCGCGGGGTCGGCCCAGGTGGCGTCCTGCTCGACGACGACCGTGCCGTCGGCCCCGCAGAACCAGCGCAGCGGGCGGGCGGTGAACCCCGCCCGGGCCATCCACGGGCCCAGCACCTCGCGACCGCGCACGCTGCCCCGTGGCCCGACCACCTCGAGATCCGGCGCGCACAGCGCCATGGCGGCCGCGACGTCGGCCCGCTCCACCGCGTCCAGCCAGGCCTCGACCACTCCGAGCTGTCCGGTCACGCCCGCGACCGTAGCCGCCGGGCGCATGGAGTGCGGCCCGCGAGGGCACATCGGGACCCCCGTCCGCAGCCACCCCGGGAGCCCCCGTGACGACCACCCGCACCCGCCGCTGGCGCCTGGCCGCCGCCGGCATCGCCCTCGCCGCGACCTCGTTCGGCACCGCCGCGTGCGGCTCCGACGTGGTGGACGACGGCGTCGAGCAGGAGGTCGAGGACGTCGGCAACGAGATCGAGGAGGAGGTCGACGACACCGAC
>DASQXT010000088.1:0-13808 GCA_035639575.1 Geodermatophilus sp. | reverse complement strand
TCCAGCTCCCGCTCGGCCTCGGCCAGGGTCGCCGCGTCGTCCTCCTCCTGCGCGAGCTCGTGCAGCAGGCCGACGTCGTCGAGCCGGCTGCGCAGCTCCTCGACGCGGCGCAGGTCGCCCTGCAGGTAGGAGAGCTTGGAGGTCAGTGCCTGCGCGGCCTCGACGTCGTTCCAGAGGTCGGGGGCGGAGGCCTGCTGCTCGAGCTCGGCCACCTCGCGGCGCAGCCGGTCGACGTCGAGGACCGCCTCGATGGACCTCAGGGTCGTGTCGAGTTCGTCCAGGACGACGGAGAAGTCAGCGGCCACATCGACCCAGGGTAGTCGCGCTGCGAGACCGGGTAGGCAGCCACGGCATGAGCGAACCCCGCCGGCGGCGGTCCCGCGAGGACTACCGGCACGGCCTCCCCGACCACCACGACCCCACGGCCGGCATCGGCGGCGCACCACCGGCGCGGTCGGCGCTGACGCTGCGGCTGGTGCTGGCCACCTTCGGCCTGGTCTTCTGCCTGGGCGCCGGCCTGTTCTGGCTCTCCACCGACGACCTGCCGGTCTGGCCGGCGGTGGTGCTGTTCGTGCTGGCGGCCGTGGCCGCCGTCGACCTGGTCGTGGTGGCCCGCCGCAAGCGGCGTGGCGAACCCGGCTGAAAGAGGACCTCCCTGCCCCCCGCCACTCGCGAGCTCGCGGCGGGCCCCTGCAGGGAGGCCACCCGCCGGGGGCGGTGGACGCGGACGGCCTCAGAACAGGGCGGTGGCCGGCTGGGCGGCGTGCTCGGCGAGCCAGCCGGTCAGGTCCTCGGCGGGCATCGGCCGGGCCAGGTGGAAGCCCTGCGCGAAGGTGCAGCCGAGCTCGGTGGCCAGCGCCAGCTGCTCGGCGGTCTCCACGCCCTCGGCCTGGGTGCGCACACCACAGGCCCGGGCCAGCGCGACGACGGCGGCGATCGCCGCGGCCGCCTGGCTGCGCCGTCCCTGCGGGTAGGCGACCAGGCTGCGGTCGATCTTGAGCAGCCCGGTCGGCATGGCGACCAGCTGGCCCAGCGAGGAGAAGCCGCTGCCGAAGTCGTCGATCGAGACCTCGACGCCGGAGCGGCGCAGCTCGGCGAACTGCGCCGCGGCGCGCTCGACGTCCTCGGCGACCGAGCGCTCGGCCAGCTCGACGACCAGCTGCTCGGGCGCCAGCCCGGAGGTCGCCAGCGCCTCGTGGACGTCGGCCACCAGCGTGCCGGTGGCGACGTGGTTGGCGCTGATGTTGACCGAGGTGACCAGGTGCAGCCCGGCCGCCGCCCACGCCGCGGTCTGCCGCGTCGCGGTGGCCAGCACCCAGCGGGCGATCGGCGTCATCAGGTCGTGCTGCAGCGCCGTCGGCAGGAAGTCGGCCGGCGCGAGCAGCCCCCGGCGCGGGTGCTGCCAGCGGATCAGCGCCTCCACACCGGTGCACCGGCCCGAGGCCAGGTGCAGCACCGGCTGGTAGTGCAGCCGCAGCTGGCCGTCGTCCACCGCGTCGCGCAGCTCGGCGGCGACGGTGGCCTTGTGCTGGGCGGCGGCGCGGAGGTCGGCGGTGAACAGCCGGACCCGGTTGCGGCCGGCCGCCTTCGCCGCGTACATCGCCAGGTCGGCGTCGCGGACCAGGTCCGTGGAGCGCACCCGCGTCGGCCGGGAGTCCGGTGCGGTGGCGATGCCGATGCTGACGCCCAGCCGCACCAACCGGCCGCCGAGGTCGAACGGGCGGTCGATGCTGGCCCGGCAGCGGTCGGCCAGGGCCTCGGCGCCGGTGGTGTCGCAGTCGCGGCACAGGACGACGAACTCGTCGCCGCCGAGCCGGCCGACGGTGTCGCCGACGCGGGTCACGCCGGTCAGCCGCTGCGCGATCTGGCGCAGCAGGTCGTCCCCGGCCTCGTGGCCGAGGGAGTCGTTGACGTCCTTGAAGCCGTCGACGTCCAGGAAGAGGACCGACACCGGGCCCCGGTCGTGCTGCTGCAGCTCGGCGTCGATGAGCTCGTGCAGGTGGGCGCGGTTGGGCAGCTCGGTGAGGGTGTCGTGGCGGGCCCGCCAGTGCGAGGCCCGCTCGGCGGCGACCCGGTTGGTGACGTCGGTGTGGGTGACCACCACCTGGCCGGCCTGGTCGACCCGGGAGGCCTGCAGGTGCACCCAGTGCGTGCCGCCGCGCAGCTCGAGGGCGTAGTCGGCCTGCACCGAGGGGCGTTCGCCGCGGGAGAGCGCGCGCAGCTCCTCGATCAGCGTGGCGGTGCTCTCGTCCCCGTTGAGCCGGCGGGCCATCGCGAAGTAGTCGCCGTCGACCCCGACGCGCACCCGGTCGTCGCCGAGGACGTCGGCGGCCTTGTCCCAGGCGGTGTTGGCCAGCAGCACCGTGCCGTTGGCGTCGAGCAGCAGGGTCGGCGAGGGCAGGGCGTCGAGCACGGCCTCGACGACGACGGCGGGCTGGGCCGGACCGTCGACCCGACGGCGGACGTCGAGGGGCAGCTCCGGCTCCTCCGGTCGTCGTCCCACGAGTTCTCCTGCCAGGTCCGGACGGTCCTCGTCGGTCTCGGTGGGCTCGGTGCCCAGGTGGACGGTGCTCACGCCCCGCCCCACCCCCCTCCGTCCCGTGGCTCGCGCGTCTCCTCCACCACCCAGCGCAGGTAGTCGGGGTGGCCCCCGACCAGCGGCAGGGCGATGACGCACGGGACGTCGTACGGGTGGAGCTCGGCCGTGCGCGTGACGACCTCCGGCACCAGCGACCGCCGGGTGTGCAGGGCGACGCGCGCCTCGGGTTCGTCGTGCACGACGCCCTCCCATCGGTAGACGGACCGGATGGCGGCGAACTGGTGACCGCAGGCCACCAGTCTCTCCTCCACCAGTGTCCGTGTGTACCCGCTCAGCCACTGCGCGTCACTTCCAGTGACCACGATCTCGCACACCTCGTCCGTCACGCGGCCATCCTGCAAGGGTGGAGTGACAGGTTCGCGGGGTAGGGCGGGGGCATGGACGAGGAGATGACCGTCACGGTCGACAGCGAGGAGTACGTGCTGCGCCCCGAGGGCGACAGCCTGAAGGTGGGGCGCCGGATGGGCGGCGACACGGCCTGGCTCGACGACGTCGACCTGGCCAGCCTGCCCGCGGACGCCCGCATCGCCCTCGATCGCGGGAACACGTCCGACGCGGCGCTCCTGCTCGCCCTCCGCGGCGTGGTCGCCGCGGAGGTGGGGCGCGGCGGCTGAGCGACCGGGAGGGGACGCGCCTACGGTGCGGGCGTGCCCCCTCCCGACCGGCTGCCGGCCGACCTGGTCCTCGAGGGCGGTGGGGTCAAGGGCATCGCCCTGATCGGCGCCACCGTCGAGCTGCTGCGCCGGTACCGCTTCGAGCGGGTGGCCGGCTCCTCGGCCGGCGCGGTCCTCGCCGCGTTCCTCGCCACCGGACTCGACGCCGACGGCGTGCTCGAGCGGACGTCCCGCCTGGAGTACGACCGGGTGCCCGACTCCTGGGCACCGGTGCCCGTCGTCGCCCCCGCGGTCGGGCTGCTCACCCGGTCCGGGCTGCACCCCGGGCGCTACGTCACCGAGTGGGTCCGCCGGGAGCTCGCCGACCTCGGTGTGCACACCTTCGGCGACCTGCGCCGCGAGGACCCCGGTGACGACCCGACGCTGGCGCCGTGGCAGCGCTACCGGCTGGTGGTGACGGCGACCGACGTCACCCGCGGCCGGCTGCTGCGGCTGCCCTGGGACTACCGCGACTACGGCCTGGACCCCGACGCCCAGCCGGTCGCCGACGCCATCCGGGCGTCCCTGGCCATCCCGTTCTTCTTCGCGCCGCGGACGCTGCGGGACCCGCGCACCGGGCGGCGGTCGACCCTGCTGGACGGCGGGGTGCTGTCGAACTTCCCGGTGGAGATCTTCGACCGCACCGACGCCGCTCCCCCGCGCTGGCCGACCTTCGGGGTCGGGGTCGGCGACGTCCTCTCCGACGAGGAGGTGTCCGTCTTCCCCCACCACCGCCTGCTGCCGCCACCGGTGCGGCTGCTGGACTCCCTGGTCGCCACCACCGTGAACGGGCGGGACCGCACCTACCTCGCCCAGCCGTGCGTGCGCCGCCGGGCCATCTCCATCGACACCAGCGGCACCCGGGCCACCGACTTCGACATCGGCCCGGCCGAGCGGGCGCGCCTGGTGACCGCGGGGGCGACGGCGGCGCGGGACTTCCTCGCCGGGTGGGACTGGGCGGCCTACCTGCGCGAGTGCCGCGGTGTCGGGGTCGCGTCCCGGCGCAGCTGACCGTCGTCGCCCTCGTGGGCAGGGAGGTCCGCTCTCAGCCCTCCTCGCCGTCCACCAGCTCCAGGGCCATCTCGGGCCACCACTGGCCGGCGGGCGGACCGCCCGCGCAGGTGCCGTCGGAGTCGCCCGGCTGTTTCACCCAGAGCAGCGCGTCGACCCGGTCGAGGTCGGGGGACGTCGTCGGCGCGTCGCCGACCTCCCGGCCCGGCGGGTTGCACCAGCGGCCCTCGCCGCCGGGGGCGTCCTCCGGCGGGCCGGCGCCGTTGCGGCTGGTGTCGACGACGAAGTGGGCGGGAGGCGTCCCCTCGGGTGCACCCGCCTCGAGCTCCCGGGACAGCCGCCGCCCGTAGTCCGCGCTCGCCTCGTTCGTCTCGTAGTTCGAGACGTTGAGGGCGAACCCGTCGGCCCGGTCGACGCCGCTGCGGCGCAGGGCGTCGGCGAGCGCCGGCAGGTCCTCCACCCAGCTGGCGTTGCCGGCGTCCACGTAGACCCGGGTCCCCGACTGCCGGTCGAGGATGTCCACGGCCTGGCCGAGCGTCTGGTAGCGCGCGGCGGCGTCGACGCCCGCGCAGCCCTCCAGGGCCTGCGGGACGGCGTCCGGCTCGAGGACGACCACCGCGGGCCGGTCGCCGAGCGCCGCGGCGAAGCTGCCGATCCAGCTCAGGTAGGCGTCGACGTCGGGGGCGCCACCCGCGGAGTAGGACCCGCAGTCCCGCCCCGGCACGTTGTAGGCCACCAGCACCGGGAGCTCGTCCTCCGCGGCCGCGGCCCGGGAGACCTCCTCGACCGCCGGATAGGGGTTGTCCGGGGTGGCGATCCAGGTGGCGGTCGGCTGGTCGGCCAGCGGGGCGAGCGCCTCGGCGTCCGCCGTCCGCCCCTCCGCGACGGCCTGCTGGACCGCGGCGGGACCGTGACCCTCGGGGTTGACCCACAGCTCCTCCCCCGCCAGCCGGCTGGACTCCGCCGCCGGGGTCTCGGGGGTGTCAGGGGTGTCGGCGCCGCCGCAGGCGACCGCGGTGCCGGCGACGGCGGCCAGCACCGTCACCTGGACGGCCCGTCGGGCGTGCAGACGCGTCCTCATCCGACGTGGACCCAGCGCGCCGGGGAGGGGACGCCCTTGTCGTCGACCACGACCAACATGTACCAGCCGTTCGGCGTGAGGCCCTCCTCCTCGGGCACGCCGAGTTCGTAGGACCCGCTGCCGCAGCAGCCGTCCGGGCAGTCCGCGGGCTGCTCGGCGGCGGGCTCGCCGGTCTCCGTCTCCGGGCAGGACGCCGGGCGGACGTCGAGGGCGATGGAGCGCTGCTCGGTGTCGGTCTGGTGGGTCACCGCGCTGGGCCGCATCAGCCGCGCCTCGGCGACCTCGCCGTCGGTGGTGACCGGGAAGGAGCTGCCGCGGGTGACCTCGTCCGGTGCGTCGGTGACCTCGGGGCGGTCGCCGGCGAAGAGGTACGGCGGGGAGTAGATCTCGATCCGGGTCTCGAACTTCCCCGGGATGGTGTTGTCCTCGTCGGAGAACAGCGGGTCCGAGCCCATGGTCATGACCCGCCCGTCGGGCAGCAGCAGCGCGGTGGAGTGGTAGTTGCGCCCCACCTCGTTCGGCGCCGCCTCGGCCAGGTGGCCGCTGTGCGGGTCGTACATCGTCGTGAGGTGCAGGTCGCTCTGCGAGTTGCCGCGGTAGCCGACCGAGCCCCCGGTCAGCAGGGTCGCGTCGTCGGGCAGCGTCACCGCGCTGATGTAGCGCGCGGGGCTGGGATAGTCGGTGCCGGCCGGGCTGTAGTGGGGCTCCGACTCGGTGAGGTCGACGACGTCGAAGCGCGCGGTGGAGTCCTCGCTGTCCCCGACCCCGCCGCCGCCCACGATGCCCACCCGCTGGTCCTGCACGGGCGCGAGCAGAAACGAGGAGCTGGTCTCGTTGAGGCCCGGGTCGCGCAGGCCGGGGACGTCGGTCCAGCTGTTGTCGTCGAGGTCCCAGATGCCGGGCTGGCGGCCCTCCTCGGCCGGCCCGTAGCCGGTGTTGGAGCCGCTGTAGAACAGCCGGTGCCCGTCGGCGAGCCGGAACAGGGCCGGGTAGGTCGGGAAGTAGCGGTTCAGCTCGGGGCGGTCCTCCCAGGTGCGGGTCTCCGGGTCGTAGACCTCGTTCTCGCCGTCGAGGACCTGGCCGTGCTCGTCGAGCCCGGAGACGGCGAGCACGCCGCCGTCCTCCAGGCCGACCAGCGTCGGGTACCAGCGTGACTCGTTCAGCCGGTCGGTCTTGCGGTAGGTCTCGGTGTCGACGTCGAACTCGTAGGAGGCGTCGAGCCCGCGGTAGTTCTGCTTGTCCAGGGTGATGGTGTCGCCCTGGCCGTAGAGGTCGCGGCGCTGCTCGGGCTCGACGTCCTCGACCTGGAACTGCTGGCCGCCCGTGACGACCGGGGCGTCGCCCTCCTCCTCGGCCTCGATCCAGACGTCCTGCTCGCCGGCCATCGAGCTGCCGTCACCCATCAGGTGCGCGGGCGGCACCGTGACGTCCTCGGTGGAGACGTAGCTGTGGCCGCGCGCGGTGAAGTGGCTGCCCTTGGGCAGGCTCACCGGGCCGTCGTGGCGCTCGTTCTTCACGGTGAGCACGCCGGCGGCCTTGGTGACGTCGTCGGCGAGCACCTCGTACTTGCGCGTGCCCCCGGCGATGAGCAGGTTGCCGTCGGGCAGGTAGGCGTGCCCGGAGCAGAACAGGTCCTCCGGCGTCGGCACCTCCTTGGTGTCGCCGGTGACCGGGTCCCAGACGATGGTCGTGAAGCTGCCGGCCTCGAAGTCCTGGGCGTTGTTGCCCGACCCGGCGACGAGCAGCACCTTGCCGGTGCGCAGCAGCGCGGCGTGGACGGCCTGCGTCCGGTACTCCTCGGGCAGCTCGATGGTCTGCCACGAGCCGTGCTGCGCCTGGTAGTCCGGCCGGCTGCGCTGGAAGTCGTGGTAGGCCTCCTGCGCGACGGCGCTCACGACCGGGCCGTTGGCCGCGACCAGGCCGGTCACCGTCGCGGCGACCAGGGCGGCGTTGCGCAGCCGGCGGCTGCGCTTCGGCTTGGGGCGGATCATCGGGTGCTCTCCTGGGTCTGGGGGACGTCGACCGCGCGGTTGCCGGCGAAGGTGACGGCCGGCGTGCGGGGGCGGACGGCGGCGACGGCGTCCGGTGCGACCGGGGCGGGCAGGGACGGCGTCCCCACGGGGGCGTGCAGGCGCTGCCGGACCGACGCGGTGGCCCAGATGGCCACCGGCAGCAGGCACATGACCAGGCTCAGCACGGCCCAGACGCGGATCGCCGGGTGGGTGTGACCGAGCACGTGCGAGGTCACCAGCGCGACGAGCAGGACGGCGGCCCAGGCCAGGTGCCGGGTGAAGGCGGCCAGGCTGCTCCCGCTGACCGCGCCCTTGCGGGTGACGGCGAAGCCGGTGCTGCGGTTGCGGATCGCGGCCCACAGCGCGCTGACGTACAGCGGCGTCGACATCACCGAGATCACCATCCCGCTGACGCCGGAGGAGCCCTCCTCCTCGTGCGGGCTGACGTTGTGCCTGCGGTTCCAGAAGTAGACGGCGACCTGCAGCACCGCGGCGTTGACGTAGAGCATCAGCCACAGCTGGGCCGGCACCAGCAGGCCGGCCACACCGGTCAGCAGGTAGGCCACCAGGTTGGTGACGCCGAGGACCCAGCTGACCGCGGTCGCCGGGTAGTACGACATCAGCAGCGTGTAGTGCAGCCGCTGCCCGACGGCCATCCGCGGGGCCAGCCGCCAGAAGCGGCGCAGCACGATCTCGTCGGTCCCGCGGGCCCACCGGCCCTGCTGGGTGAAGTAGTCCCGCCACGTGCTCGGGCCCTCGCCCACCGCCAGGACGTCGGGGGTGTAGACCGACCGCCAGCGCTCGCCGGTGCCCGGGTTGGTGCTGGCGTGCCAGACCAGGCTGGTCGCGGCGTCCTCGGTGATGGAGTCCTGCAGCCCGCCGATCTCGCGCAGCGCCGAGATGCGGACGGCGTTGTTGGTGCCGACGAACATCGCGGTGCGGAATCGGTTGGCCGCCCGCTGCAGCACGCTGTGGAACAGGTACTGCTGCGACTCGGCGGCGCGGGTGACGAAGGTGTCGTAGTTGCCGTACACCTGCGGGCCCACCACGAAGGCGACGTCCGGGTCGCGGAAGTAGCCCATGAGCCGCTCGGCCATGTTCGGCAGCGGCACGTGGTCGGAGTCCACCGAGATCCAGAAGTCGTAGCCGTCGCCGTGCGCGTCCAGCCAGGCGTTGTAGTTGCCGTGCTTGGTCCGCGCCTTGTGCCGGCCGGTGGGCTGGTTCCACTCGGGGACGCCGGCCCGCGTGAAGTGGCGGACGCCGAGCTCGGCGCACATGGCGCGCACCGCCGGGTCGTCGCCCTCGTCGAGCAGCCAGACGTCGAGCGTGCCCTCGTACCGGACGGCGCGGGCGGCCGCCAGCGTCCGGCGCACCATCTCGATCGGCTCCTTGCTCGGCACGATCGTGGTGATGAACGCGATCCGCTGACCGGGGAGCGGGGTCAGCGGGATCGGGTCGCGCGCGTTGAGCGTCGCCACCGCCAGGGTGAAGACGTTCACCAGGCGCAGGGCCTCGATGACGGCGACGCTGCCGATCAGCGCCACGACCAGCACCGAGCGCCAGTCGCCGGCCCAGTCCGGGTGGTGCGCCGGCCGGAGCAGGAAGACCAGGAACAGCACCTCGAACAGCAGGGCCGCGGTCACCAGGAGCCAGGCCCGGACGCGCGCCCCGCCACGGGACAGCGGCTCGAACCGGACGCGGGGGTCCTCCGCCGGCTCCTGCAGCGGGCCGGCGAGCTCGCTGAAGTCGGCGTAGGGGTAGCTGCGCTCAGCCACGTCGGGACGTGACCGGGAGGCTGCCTCCTGCGCGGGAGGGCGTGCTGGACGCGGGCCGGCGGGGCGCGGGACCGGATGAGGGCATGGGGCAACCGTTCGTGAGGGGGCGGGGAGGTCACGCGGGCAGGCCGGGATCCCGGGCCGGCGTCCTGGGTGGAGCCGGGCCGGTCCGGTCGGCCGGGTGCTGCCGGGGGCGCAGGGCGCAGCACGACGGACGTGCTCGCGGCGCCCGGCAGCGGGCGTGCGCTCAGCTCAGGTGGACGGCTGAGCGGTGGTCGAGGTGTCCGGCGTCAGCTCTGACGGGACCGGTGGGGACGAGGACTCGGACGCGGCAGGCGGGGCATGCCAACTCCCTCTCCAGGCGGGTGGGACCGGACAGGACAGCGGCCTCGTCGCCGCCCTCTCCCCCGTGCACCTGCGCATGGCGTCGGTGGGACCTTCTGATCTCCACATCGTTCACTCGGGCACCCGCTCGGGCACCGGCAGGAACCGTAAGCACGCCCGCCCGCCCCGCGCCAACGGATCCGGTGATCGTGCGGTCGAGGGACGCCGCCGTAGGCATGTCCCTCACACAGCGTGTACGCACGCCGAACTCAGAGATACCGCCGAGGACACTGTTCGTGGTCGAGTACCGAGAGCAGGGTCACCACTAACGGCGTGCCCATACGCAACGGAACTGACCGTTGCAGGGTGTGATGATCCTCGCGTTTGGAGTCGCTCCACCATGATGGCGCAGCGTCACCCCGGCGACATCCCCGCACCCACCGGAGCTACTCCGTCAGGCAGGGCAGCGGGATCCACCAGAACCACGGGGGGTCGCAGTGGCCGGATCCGACGGCGGCCGTGGCCACCCCGGGCGCGAACAGCACCGCTGCCGCACCCACCACCGCGACGACCGCGGCCCTCAGCACGCGCATGGTCTCCCCCTCAGGCATGTCTCGCCACGGCGAGACGATCCCGTCTCGCCGGGAGGGACGCGATGCTGCCATCGACCGTTCGCGGACCGCCACCGGGTCCTTCGTCCCTGTCCGCCGCACCGGGCTCCTGCCGGTGTCCCTCACGGAGCGCTCCTCCTCCAGGACGGGCCGTGCACGTCGTCCCGGCGACACCGTGCGCGCACCGGTAGGGCCGTTGCCGGCGTCGCCCGTGGGTTGCCGGTGCTGCAGGACCGGGAGTGCGCCAGGAACGCCGGCAATGGATGAGGCCAGGCACTCGGTCGCGCGTGGAGGAGACCTCGATGACGCGAACGACGGTCCCGGAGCCCGCGGGAGGTGCGCCGGACACGTATCAGCGGACAATGTCTGCCCTCCCTCCGGTAGCAGCTCCCGCACAGCTGCCGTCCCACGGACCGCACCTCAGGCGGAGGACACGGTGGCCGATCGAGCAGCACAGTCGACCTCTCCCGGCACGACGGCGACAGCGGCCGGCGCACCTCCCCCGGCGCCGGGAGGAGCCGCCGGGGCCGGACCGCCGGTGTCGACGATGAAGCCGACGACGCAGGTGTCGAGACGGATCCCCCGCACCGCTGCCGTCGCCCTCGCCCTGGCGGCGGTGGCCGCCGCCGGAGCCGGATGGGGGATCTACAGCCACCTCGCTCCCCCGCTGCCCGACCTGGTGCAGATCGAGCTGGGGCTCGAGCACCCCAGCGACCCGGCGCTCCTGCGCGCCACGCTCGGACCGGACATCTGGCTCGTCCTCGGCTACGGCTCCGCCCTGGCCGTGCTGGGCTGGCTGGCTCGCATGATGACCTGGAGCACGACGTCCCGGCACCTCGCCGACCTCGGCCTCCTGTGCGCCGCCGCGACCGTGGTCGCCGACCTCGCCGAGGACGCCTTCCTGTTCTCCTACGAGCGGGCCGAGTGGTGCCAGGTCGCCGCGGGGGCAGCCGCGACGGTGAAGTGGTCGGCAGCCGTCCCCGCCGCGGTCACCGCGCTCGTCGGGCTCGTGCTGACCTTCGCCCGGGTGATCGGCAACAGCAGGCGCCGACTGCGGCGGTTCGCCGCGATGGACACCACGGGCATCGTCGCGCCGCCCCCGCTGGAGCCGCCCCCGCCGGAGAACGTCCCCGACGCGGTCCCCGCGGCGATGCTCGACTCCACCCGGTGGCGCAACGCCTACCGCGTGCCCCGGGAGACGGGGCCGGCCGCGCGATCGGCCGAGGACGGCGGCCCGGTGGCGGTGTGCCTGTCCGGCGGGGGCGTGCGCTCGGCCAGCGTCGCGCTCGGCGCGCTCCAGGCGCTGCGGCCGGTGGTCAAGGAGACCGACTACGTCATCTCGGTGTCCGGCGGCGGCTACACCGCCGGAGCGCTGGTGCAGGCGCTGACCCGAGGCGGCTCGGAGAACCCGCACACGGACGGCGTCGACCGGAACCCGGACAACGCGCTGACGCCCGGCGGCGTCGTCGAGGACCACCTCCGGCGGCACTCCAGCTACCTGGCCAGCACGGCCGGGAAGCTGGTCCTCGCGCTGGCGCTGCTGGCGCGCGGACTGATCGGGAGCCTGTTCGTCCTCTTCAGCGGGGCCGTCGTCGCCGGTGTGCTGGTGGGCGTCTTCTACGACGCCGTCCCGGTCACGGAGCTGAGCCACCTCCCCGTCTCGGCGAGTGTCTCGCCGGTCCCCTACCCGGTGCCGCACGCACCCGCGCTCTGGGGCCTCGGGGTCCTCGCCGGGACCGCGTGCCTGTCCTGGCTGGCGGGGGTGGTCCTCACCAGCTGGCGGGACCAGCGCTCACTCGCCTCCCGGCTCCTGCTGCGCACCGCGCAGGCGACCGCTGCCCTCGCCGCGGTCGTGGCCACCTTCGTCCTCGTGGTCCCGGCGATCAGCTTCGCGACCTGCTGGCTCTACGGGCGCACGGGGGCCAGCAACACCCTCATCGTCGGCGGCCCGCTGGTCACCGTCCTGCTCAGCTACCTCGCCACGGTGGCAGCAGCCTTCTGGAAGAAGCCCGGCAGCGTCCGGAAGCTCCTCGCGCGGGACAAGGCCGCGCGGTCGACGGCGACGACGCCCGCCTCGGTCCTGCGGCTGCTCCTCCTCGCGGTCGTGCTCCTCCTGCTGGCCGCCGCCTGGCTGCTGGTCTTCGGCGCCGCCGTCGCCATCCCTGTGGGGGCGACGGTGCTGGAGACGGCCCTCGTCGTCGGCGTGCTGTGGCTGCTCATCGGCGGCTTCGTCGACGAGACCGCGCTGAGCCTGCACCCCTTCTACCGCTCCCGGCTGGCGAGCGCCTTCGCCGTCCGCGCGCGACAGGGGGTCGCCGTCCCCTACCTGCCGTCCGAGCCGACCACGCTGAGCGAGTACGGCCGCGTGCACCCCGACGACTGGGGATCGCCCGCCCCCCGGTTCGTCTTCGCCGCCGCCGCCAACCTCGCCGACGACGACCGGACCGCTCCCGGGCTCCGCGCGGTCTCCTACGTGATGAGCAGCGACCACATCGGCGGGCCGGACGTCGGCTGGGTCCCGACGTCCGTGGCGATCGGGGCCTGCCCGCGGCAGCTGAGGCGGGACCTGACCGTCCAGGCGGCCGTGGCCATCAGCGGTGCGGCCTTCGCCTCGGCGATGGGCCGGGCCTCGTCCTGGTACGGCAGCCTGCTGGCCATCTCCGGCGCGCGGCTCGGGTCGTGGCTGCCGCACCCGGACTACCTGCTGCTGCGCCAGAACCTCGCCGCCGAGGACGACTGGACCCTGCCGGGGATGCCGCACGTGCGCCGCCTGCCCTACCTCCTGCGGGAGGTGCTGGGCGTCCACCCGTACTTCCAGCGGCTGCTGCACGTCTCCGACGGCGGCCACTACGAGAACCTGGGCCTGGTCGAGGCGCTGCGGCGGACGTGCCGCACCATCTACGTCATCGACGCCAGCGGCGACCCGCCACCGACCGCAGGAGCGTTCGGTGCGGCCCTGCGCCTGGCGCACGACGAGCTCGGGGTGCGGATCGAGCCGGAGGAGGGGGTCGACCTGTTCGACCTCGTCCCCGGCAGCGGGGCGCCCTTCGAGCCGAAGGACCCACTGGCCGTGCTCAACGCCCGGCTGTGCAAGCGCGGCGTCGTCACCGCGCGGATCACCTACCCGGAGGAGAGCGGGCTCCCCCCGGAGCAGCGCACCGGCGTCCTCGTGCTCGCCAAGGCGGTGCTGTGGCCGGAGCTCCCCTACGAGCTCCTCGCGTACGCCGCGTCGCACCCCGTGTTCCCGCACGACAGCACCGCCGACCAGTGGTTCGACGAGGGCAAGTTCTCCTCCTACAAGCGGCTGGGCCACGAGCTGGGGCTGGTCTGCCGTTCCCTCGGCGAGCACGTCGGCGGCCCCGCCGAGGGTGCGGACGGCGCCCGGGTGCCGGCGCCGGTCGGGAACGGAGCGGCCGTGGCGTCCGCCGTGTCCGTCGTCGACGGCAGCGACCGGCCGCCGGCGCACGCGGACGCGGGGGGCACCGGTCGGCGCACGCGGGGATGGTGGCCGCACCGGGCCGGCTCAACGGCAGCCGGCACTGACGGCCTGCGCCCCGGCTAGGGCTTGCGGGTCGTGACCTGCGGGTTGAGGAAGAGGCCGGGCAGCAGCATGTGGATCGTCCCGACCAGGACGTTGTGGCCGGACGACAGCGCCGCGGCCGACCCGGTCACCCGCGCGCGCAGCCGGGCACCCTCCGCGGCGGCGTGGAAGACCTCCGCGACGTCGTGCCAGGTGTACTCC
>DASQXT010000087.1:0-2328 GCA_035639575.1 Geodermatophilus sp. | reverse complement strand
CTCAGGGCGCCTTCGGGCCGGTCGGGGAGCTGCTCTCGCGCAATCGGCAGAAGGCCGCGGCCACGGAGGCGATGCGGGTGGTCGGCGAGGCCAACAAGTACCTCTCCGACCAGGCGCCGTGGAAGCTCAAGGAGGACCCGGCCCGCCGGGACACGGTGCTGCACACCGCGCTGCAGGCGGTCAGCGACTGCAACGCGCTGCTCACCCCGTTCCTCCCGCACTCGGCGCAGAAGGTGCACGAGCTGCTCGGCGGCACCGGCGTGTGGTCGCCCGCGCCGCGGGTCGAGGAGGTCACCGACCTCGACGACGGCTCGCCGTACCCGATCATCACCGGCGACTACGACGAGGGACAGGCGGTCTGGGCCTCCCGGCCGCTGCCCCCTGGGACGCCGCTGTCGCCGCCCACCCCGGTGTTCAGGAAGCTCGACGAGTCGATCGTCGCCGACGAGCTGGCCCGGCTCGAGGTCGGCCGGTGACGGCCGTCGCGGGGAGCGGGGAGTGAGTCGTTCGGCCGCGTCGCGGGCCAACCGGCGGGGGGAGAGGCCGCCGTCCCCGGAGCCGCTGCCCGCCCCCGCGGTCGACAGCCACACGCACCTCGACATCGTGCTCAGCGGCTTCCGTCCCGAGGACGGGCAGCCTCCGGCGCACGAGGACGTCGACGCCGAGATCGCGGAGGCGGCTGCGGTCGGCGTGCCGCGGCTGGTGCAGGTGGGGGTCGACGTGCCGTCGTCGCGGTGGTCGGCCGAGCTCGCGGCCCGGCACCCGAACGTGCTGGCCGCCGTCGCGCTGCACCCCAACGAGGCCGGTGCAGGAGCCGCGACCGACGACGCGCTGGCCGAGATCGACCGGCTGGCGGCGCTGCCCCGGGTGCGGGCGGTGGGGGAGACCGGCCTGGACCGCTACCGCACCGGGCCCGACGGCTGGGCGGCGCAGGAGGCGTCCTTCCGGGCGCACATCCGGATCGCCCAGGAGCGCGGCGTCGCGCTGGTCATCCACGACCGCGACGCGCACGAGGAGATCCTGCGGGTGCTCGAGGACGAGGGCGCCCCCGAGCACGTCGTCATGCACTGCTTCTCCGGGGACGCGTCCTTCGCCCGGGCCTGCGTCGAGCGGGGCTTCGTGCTGTCGTTCGCGGGCACGCTGACCTTCGGCAACGCCGGCTACCTGCGGGAGGCCGCCGCGCTCACGCCGGTCGAGCAGCTGCTGGTGGAGACCGACTCGCCGTTCCTCACCCCGATGCCGTTCCGCGGCCGGCCCAACGCCTCCCGGCTGGTGCCGCACACGGTGCGCGCGCTGGCCGAGGTCACCGGCGTCGAGCTCACGGAGCTCTGCGCCCACCTCACCGCCACGGCCGAACGCGTCTTCGGCAGCTGGAACCGGTAGCAGCGACGGTCGCGACCGCAGGGTCATGACGGCGACACGTCACGTGGCGCCCATCGGGGGGACACTGGCCTCGTGGGCCGCCTCATCGCCGTCGTGCTCTTCATCGCCGTGCTGGTGCCCGGTGTCCTGCTCGCCCGCGCCTGGGCCCTGGCCGCCGGCCGTCGGGCCGTCGCCGCCGCGGCGGTAGGGTTCACCACGCCCACGCCGGAGGGGCTCGCCACGCTCACCCGTCAGGCCCAGCACGGACGCCGGGTGCGCCGGCTCGGCTTCCTGCTCGGGGTGGTCGGCATCGGCGTCAGCATCGCGCTGTTCGCCGAGGCGTCGGTCTTCCTGTGGCTCCCGGCCCTCGTCCTGGGACTGCTGCTGGGCGTCGTCCTCGCCGAGGCGACCCGCCCCCGGCCGCGCTGGCGGACCGGCTCCCCGCCCCGCCGTCCGCGCCAGTCCGAGCTGATCTCGATGGGGCTGCTCTGGTCGATGCGCGCGGTCGTCGTCGCCGAACTGGCGGCCGCCGTCCTCATGTGGCGGCGCGCCGAGCTGCCCGACAGCGTCGGCTGGGTCGCCGTCGTCGTCCCGCTGGTCGCCTGGCTGCTCGCCGAGGTGGCGCTGCTGCGGGCGCAGGTGCGCCCGCTGCCCGCCGAGGGCGCCGACGTGCCGGTCGACGAGGCGCTGCGCACCTGGACGGCGCACCTGGTCACCGCGGCGGTCAGCGTGCTGGCGCTGCTGCCGCTGGGGGCCCTGCTGCTGACCGCGGGCATCGACCTCGGCGACCGCGTGACCGCGGGCTTCGACCTGCTGCCCGTCGCGCTCGTCGCGGGGGGCTTCGCCGGGCTGGCCGCCGGCCTCGCGCTCGCCGTCTTCCTCCTGACCTGGCTCAAGCCGGTCCGGGTCGACGACCGTGCGTTGACGGTGTGATCTGTCGGCCTACCGGCCGACACCGCGGCCAGG
>DASQXT010000086.1:0-5967 GCA_035639575.1 Geodermatophilus sp. | reverse complement strand
CAGCAGGTGCCAGGACTCGTAGCGCAGCCGCCGGCGCGCCGCGCGCACGCTGGTGACGACCACTCCGACCAGGCAGGCGGTCCCGGCGACGGCGAGCAGCACGCCCGGGTAGTCGACGGTGAGGTCCCAGAACGTCGCCGGGGTCGCGGCGAGGCGGCCGGCGGCGTAGCCCCAGGTGACCAGCCCGACGTGGGCCAGCAGCAGGGTGAACGAGGTGAACCCGACCAGCCGGTGCAGGCGCGCCAGCCGGTCCTGCCCGAACGCGCGCTCGAGCACCGGGACGCGGGCCATGAGCAGCACCTGCACCAGCAGCAGGAGCGAGGAGACCAGCCCGGTGAGCCGGCCCAGCGAGGTCAGGCCGGTCTCCCAGCCGCCGAGGTCGGCGACCCCGCCGCCGGCGGACCACCAGCCGGCGAGCAGCGTCAGGGCCAGCCACAGCAGCGTTCCGGCGCCGGCCCGGACGGCGGCGTCCGTCCGGGCCCGGCTCCCCTGCGGCGGCGCCACGGGCCGCGCCACGGGCGGTGCCGGGGCCTCCGGGGCGGCGGTCACGCCGGGTCGCCTTCCCCGGCCGCGGTGCCCGACGGCGCGTCGTCGTCGGTCGTCCCGGGCAGGACGGCGGCGCCGCTGCCCGTCCCCGGGGGGAGGCCGCGGCCGCCGAACGACGGGGGCCCGTCGGGGACGCCGTCCCCGTCGGTGTCCGGGCCTGGCACGCCGCCCTGCGTCGTGGACGTCGTGGACGTCGTGGGCGTGCCGCCGGCCGTCGCGATACCGACCGCGAACCCGCCGAGGCCGCCGGCGAACAGCAGGGCGGCGGCCGCCACCGCAGCCGACCCGGCCCGGCGGGCGCGCCGACGGGGCACGCGCCGTGCGGTGGCCCCGGCGGGGGCAGCCCCGGGCGCGCCGGGGATCTCGGCGGTCACGGCGCGCTGCTCGTCGGCCGCGACGGCGGGCTGGTGCGCGGGCTGGGCGGCGGGCTCCCAGCGGGAACCGCTGGTCAGCGGGTCGGGGTGGCTCACGGTGCTCCTCGGGTCGTAGGGTGCGACCACCGTGACCGGCTGGCCTGGGGGGTGCCCGGACCCTCGCTGTGCGTTCGCTGGACGTCGCCGCCGGTCAGGACCGGCCGTCGTCCTCCCCCGCGGCCGCCGCGTCGGCCAGGGCCGCCAGCTGGTCCCGCGCGGCGGCGGCCACCCGGGACGGCACGGTCGGTCCACGGTCCCCCCTCCCTGCGGGCCCGCGCGGGCCGCCCCGGCGGACTGTGGGCCGACCCCGTGCGGCCGGTCAGCCGCGGCCGTCGTCCGCGAGGACGAAGAGCACCGAGATGCCGGCCAGGTCGAGCACCTTGCGGAACCGCGGGGACGCCGACCGGAGCACCGCCGGCCGCCCGTTCCGCGCCGCGGACTGCGCCCACCGCACCAGCAGCGCCAGCCCGGTCGAGTCGATGTAGCCGACGGAGCCGACCTGCACCGCCGCCAGCTCGCCCTCGTCGACGCCCTCGGCGCGCATCCGCCGCACGAGGGGCTCGTCGACGTCACCGAGCAGGTGCAGCACCGGGCCGGCGTCCTCGTGCACCACCCGGTAGGTGCCGCTCGGCGGCTCGGACCCGGGGTTCAGGCGGTGCACGCCCCCACTGTGGTCGCGCCCGCCCGCGGCGACAAGCAGCCCCCGGGGAGTGTCACCGGACCGTCACTGCACCGGGGCGTCCGGCGGTGGCAGCCGGACGCTGCGGGCCTCCTCCACCGCGGCCACGCCCTCGACCCGCAGCTCACCGAGCGCTCGCCCGGCGGGCAGCCGCCCGGCGATCAGGCCCACCTCGTCCATCACCTGCTCGACCTGCAGGCCGTGCCGGCGCAGCGACTCGGCGACCGCGTCCAGGTGGGCGCGGTGCGCGTCGTCGACGGTGACGATCACAGCGGTCACGGGGGCACGGTAGCCCCGGACGGCGCCGCCGGGGTGGGCTACTCCCGCGGCGCGAGCGGCAGCCCCGAGCCGACGTCGGCCGACGGGGCGGTCAGCCGCCGCGCGGCCCGGGTCAGCGTCTGCCAGAGCTCGCGCCCGCGCAGCCCGGTCTCCTCGGCCCACAGCGCGGCCAGGCCCGCGACGTGCGGCGTCGCCATGCTGGTGCCGCTGATCGTGTTGTAGCGGTCCGGCAGCGGCCAGGACGAGTACACGTCCACCCCGGGCGCGGCCAGGTCGACCTGCCCACCGGGGACGGCGCTGCTGCGGGCGGAGAACCAGGCGACCGCGAGGGCGGGGTCCAGCGCGCCGACGGCCAGGACCTCCGGGCTGTTGGCCGGCACGCCGACGAAGCCGAAGCCCCCGTTGCGCCGGTCGGCGTTGTTGCCCGCGGCCGCCACGATCAGCGACCCCTGGTCCAGGGCCCGCCGGCCCGCCGCCGTGTAGGCCGGGCTGGGCTCGGCGACGTCGGCGCCCAGCGACATCGAGATGACGGAGCAGCCGTTGCGCACCGCCCAGGCGATGCCGGCGAGGATCTCGGCGTCGGTGCCCGAACCCTCGTCGCTGAGCACCTTCCCGACGAAGACCTCCGCCTCCGGGGCGACGCCGTAGCCGCGGGACCCCGGCAGGGTGCGCGGTCCGCAGGCGGTGCCCACGCAGTGCGTGCCGTGGCCGTGCCCGTCCTGGGGCGTCTGGTCGGCGACGAACGAGGTGGCGGTGACCGCGCGGCCGGCGAAGTCGGGGTGGGTGAGGTCGAAGCCGGTGTCGAGGACGGCCACCCGGATGCCGCGGCCGGTGCGCGGCGAGTCCGGCACCTCGGTGGCCTGCAGGCCCCAGGTGTACTGCGGGGTGTCCGCGAAGGGCGGCGCGGTGGGCTCGGCGCTGTCCCCGGGCAGGTCGAGCAGCCGTCCGGTGAGGTCGGTGACGGCGTCCCGGTACCCGGCGAGGTAGCCCTCGGGGACCTCCGGCAGCGCGTACTGGACCAGCTCGGGCGTCACCGCGAGCACCGACCCGTCGTCGGCCAGGCGCCGCGGGTCGACGGCGGCCACGGCCAGCCCGAGCCCCGGGAAGACGACCGCGTCGGCCTGCCGCAGTGCCCGCGCGTCGGCGTCCCCCGGCTCGGCGTCGCGGGAGTCGACGACGTCGGACAGGCCGGCCAGCCGGCGCAGCGCGGCCGCGCCGTCCTCGTCCGGGTCGGCGAAGACCACGACGGAGCGGCCGGTCGTCACCGTCCGCGGGGGGACGCCGATCCGCGCCCGTCCCGGGTCGCCCCCGGCCGTCGGTCGTCCGATCACGGCTGCCTCCTCGTCCGGCGGTGGTCCGGCGGGAGGGCCCGGCACCGGGGGTCATCGTGACCCACCGCCACCCCACCCGCACCCTCGACAGCACGACGCCCCTGACCTGCGCTCGGGACGCACCGTGAGCGGCTCGGTCACCCTCGGCCATCTCGGCCCGGGGTGTCCGGCCGAAGCCGTCCCGCCGTTTGTCACGTCCGGGTCACGGACCTACCGTTCCGGCCGTCCGACCGGGTCGACACCGCCACCCCCCGTGGCGACCGGGCGGACGCCGCCGAACCCCGTACCGGCCTCATCCGCCGGATCGGGGGCCGGGGACCCACCGCAGCACCGGGGTGAAGCGCCACCCGGCCGCCAGGCCGGGCAGCGCCGGGCGACTTCCCGCCCGAACCCGTCAGCTAACTCGGTAGGCGGCCGTGGAAGGAAGGACGGACCCGCCTCCATGGCGAGTGCCCCCACCCCTGCCCGCCGTGCGGTCCCCCGCATCGTGATCGGCCTGATCGCCGCCGGCGGCCTCGCCCTCACCACCGTCCCCGCCGCCGCGAGCCCCGAGGACCCGGAGACCTCCGCCGAGGCCGCCGCCCTCGTCGCCGAGCGGGCCCACGACCTCGAGGTCGTCACCGAGCGGTTCAACGAGGCACGCGAACAGCTGCGCGCCGGCCAGGACGCCGCCGCGCAGGCCGCCCGGGACGTCGCCACCGCCGAGGCCGCCGTGGCCGCGGCGCGCGAGCAGGTCCGCAGCGTCGCCCGCGGCGCCTGGACCGGCGACCGGCTGACCACGCTCTCGGCGGTGCTCACCGCCGACTCCCCCGACGAGCTGCTCGACCGGGTGGGCACGCTCCAGGCGATCGCCGACCACACCAACGGCGTCCTCGGCGGCGCCGTGCAGGCCACGGACACCGCAGCCGCGGCGCGCAGCGCGGCCGAGCGCACGCAGGCCGAGGCGGCCGCACTGGTCGACCGGGTCGCCGCCGAGCAGGCCGACCTCGACCGGCAGGTCGCCACCTTCCAGGCCGTGTACGACCGGCTGGCCGCAGAGGAGCAGCGGGCCGCCCGCGCGGCCGCCGAGCGGCACGCCGCCGAGGAGGCCGCGGCGGCCCAGCAGCAGCGGGCCGCCGAGGTCCCCGCCGCGGCGGCACCCGCTCCGGCGCCCGCACCGCGGGTGGCGGCGGCCGGCGGCGCCGCACGGACCGCCGTGGACACCGCCCTGGCCCAGCTCGGCGACCCCTACGTGTGGGCCGCCGCCGGGCCGGACGCCTTCGACTGCTCGGGCCTCGTGCAGTACGCCTACGCCGCCGCCGGGGTGCGCCTGCCGCACTCCAGCACCATGCAGTCGCAGATGGGGACGCCGGTGTCGCGGTCGCAGCTGCAGCCCGGCGACCTGGTGTTCTTCTACAGCCCGGTCAGCCACGTCGGCATCTACGTCGGCGCCGGGCAGATGGTGCACGCGTCGACCTACGGCCAGCCGGTCAAGGTGGCCTCCGTCGACGCGATGGGCGGCTACAACAGCGCCCGCCGGATCGGCTGATCGCCGACGAGTCCACGAGGTGCAGAACCTCCCGAAGTGCAGTACCTCCGTGAAAGCTCCACCCCTGCTTCGTCCTGTGAGCAGGGGTGGAGCTTCGCGGAAGGCGCCCGGCCCCCGTGCCTCGGGACGCAGTCCGCGTCGGTGGGCACGGATCCGGCCCGACCTCCTGCGATGCTCGCTCGGCCGTCAGTGGCCCCGGAACGCCTCCGCGAGCCACCACGAGGGCTCGTCCGCGGCCACCTTGGCGTCGACGAGCAGCGGCGTGTCCCGGGAACCGGCCACCCACTCGGCCACCCCGGCCAGGTCCCCGGGCGCCCGCACGGTGACCGCGGTGAACCCGTGGCCCCGGGCGAGCGCGGCGAAGTCGGTCTCCGGGAAGCGGACGGTGTCCAGCGGGTGCCCGTCCGGGCCGAAGTGGTGCACCTCGGCCCCGTACGCCGCGTCGTCGTAGACCACGACCACCAGCGGCAGGCCCAGCCGGACGACGGTCTCCAGCTCCGAGGCCCCCATCAGCGCGCCGCCGTCGCCCAGCGCGGCCACCGGCAGCCGGTCGGGCCGGGCCAGCGCGGCGCCGATGCCCGTCGCCAGCCCGAGCCCGACGGACTGGAAGGCCTGGGTGAAGCAGAACCCGAACTCGTCGGGGACGTCGAGGAACGCACTCGGCCAGCCCATGAAGTTGCCCGAGTCGACGGCGACCACCCGCTCGGCCGGCAGCAGGTCGTCCAGCGCGATGGTCAGCGTGCGCGGGTCGATCCGGTCCGGCCCTCCCGCAGGGGTGAACGGCACGTCGCGCCAGCGCACCCGCGCGGCGATCGCCGTCCGCAGCTCGGGGGTGCGGTAGCCCGGGGCCGCGTCGTCGCCGAACGCGGCCGCCGCGGCCTCCGCCGTCCGCCGGACGTCGCCGACCACGCCCACGGCGACGTCACGGTGGGCGCCGATCGCGGACGGGTCGTCGTCGACCTGCGCGACCACCGCGTCCTCGGCGACCAGCCGGCCGTGCCGCGTCGTCCACATGTTCAGCGCGCACCCCCAGCCGACCACCAGGTCGGCGCCGCCGATGAGCTCGGCGGCCAGCGGGGACGCGAAGCCGCCGGAGACGCCCAGCGACCAGGGGCTGCCGCGGAACAGGCCCCGGGCCACCGCCGAGGTGGCCAGCAGCGCGCCGCACCGGTCGGCCAGCGCCTCCAGCGC
>DASQXT010000085.1:0-7357 GCA_035639575.1 Geodermatophilus sp. | reverse complement strand
CGCTCGGCTGCCCGGAGTGCCAGGGCGGCATGTACGAGTCCACCCCGGACAGCACGGTCAGCTACACCTGCCACGTGGGGCACGGCTGGTCGGCCCAGACGCTGCTGGACGCACAGCACCAGGCGGTCGAGGGCGCCATCTCCAACGCCGCCTCCAAGCTGCTGGAGATCGCCGCGGTGCACCGACGGCTGGCCGAGCTCGACTCCTCGCAGCCCGACGGCCGGGACGAGCACCTCCGCGCGGCGGAGCGGGCCGAGGAGCGGGCGCAGCGCATCCAGCAGCTGGCCGCCGAGGACCCGCAGCCGTGAGGGCGCCCGCGCACCGGGTGTGACGACGCGCGACGGGGACCACGACACGATCGCGCCGTCTAGGCGTTTCTAGGGGTCGGGCTAGAAGCGCTCATACGGTGCCGACATGGACCCCGTGCGGAACCCGTACGCCCCCGGCGCCGGCCAGCGCCCACCCGAGCTCGCCGGGCGGGACGACGAGCTGTCGGCCTTCGACGTCGTCCTGGAGCGGATCGCGCACGGCCGACCCGAGCGGTCGCTCGTGCTGACCGGGCTGCGCGGGGTCGGCAAGACGGTGCTGCTCAACCAGCTGCGCTCGGCCGCGATCGGCCGCGGCTGGGGCACGGGGAAGATCGAGGCGCGCCCGGACCAGTCGCTGCGCCGGCCGGTCTCCTCGGCGCTGCACATGGCGCTGCGCGAGCTGCGCCACCCCGACCAGGAGTCGATGGACGCCGTCCTGGGGGTGCTCAAGGCCTTCGCGCAGCGCCTGACGCCGGCCGACGCCAAGCTGCGCGACCGCTGGCAGCCGGGCATCGACGTGCCGGCGTCCAGCGGGCGGGCCGACTCCGGCGACATGGAGATCGACCTCGTCGAGCTGCTCACCGACGCCGCCGGGCTGGCCGCCGACGTCGGCAAGGGCGTGGCGCTGTTCATCGACGAGATGCAGGACGTGCAGGGCGACGACGTCTCGGCCATCTGCGCGGCCTGCCACGAACTGTCGCAGCAGGGCGCGCCGCTGATCGTCGTCGGCGCGGGGCTGCCGCACCTGCCGGCGGTGCTGTCGGCGTCCAAGAGCTACTCCGAGCGGCTGTTCCGCTACCTGCGCATCGACCGGCTGGACCGCCCGGCCGCCGACCGGGCGCTGCTCGCGCCGGCCGAGCGCGAGGAGGTCACCTTCGAGCCCGAGGCGCTCGACGCGCTGTACGCGGCCGCCGACGGCTACCCGTACTTCGTGCAGGCCTACGGCAAGGTCACCTGGGATGTCGCCGCCGCCTCGCCCATCACCGCCGCGGACGTCGCCATGGCCGCGCCCGTCGCCGAGGCCGAGCTCGCGGTGGGCTTCTTCGGCTCCCGCTACGACCGGGCCACCCCCGCCGAGCGCGAGTACATGCACGCGATGGCCGAGCTGGGCGGACCGGCCGGGGCGGCGGTGTCCACCTCGGAGGTCGCGGTGTCGCTGGGCCGGAAGCCCGCGTCCCTCTCCCCCGCGCGGGACTCGCTGATCAAGAAGGGGCTGGTCTTCTCCGCCGAGCGCGGTCAGATCGCCTTCACCGTCCCGCACTTCGGCCGGTACCTGCTCGACCACCCCTCCGACTGAAGGACGCTCCCGCACCGGGTTTGCGACCGTTGTCATCCGGCAACAGTCATTCCGACCGGACGGCGGCGTCGCCCGGGGAGGCCGGAGACGAGGAGCGTGGACGTCGTGCCGACGTGGCTGGAAGCAGGCCTGTGGGGCCTCCTCGGCGGTGGCGCGCTGGTGCTCGGTGCGCTGATCGCCTGGTTCGTGCGGGTGCCGCAGACGGTGATCGCCTCGGTGATGGCCTTCGGCTCCGGGGTGCTCATCTCCGCGGTGGCCTTCGACCTGATGGCCGAGGCCGCCGACACCGGCGGGCTGACCGCGACCGCGATCGGCTTCGTCGCCGGCGCGCTGGCCTACCTGGCCGCCAACGCCGTGCTGGCCCGCCACGGCGCCCGGCACCGCAAGCGCTCCGGGAACGACCCCGACGAGGACCAGCCCTCGGAGCAGGAGCAGTCCGGCAGTGGCGCGGCGATCGCCATCGGGGCGCTGCTCGACGGCATCCCGGAGTCGGTGGTGCTCGGCCTGAGCCTCCTCAGCGGGGGCGGCGTGAGCGCCTCGGTGCTCGCGGCGGTGTTCATCTCCAACGTGCCCGAGGGGCTCTCGTCCGCGGCCGGGATGAAGAACAACAAGCGGTCGGCCCGCTACGTCTTCGGCGTGTGGGTCGGCATCGCGGTCGTCAGCGGCCTGGCCGCGCTCATCGGCTACGCCGCACTCGGCGGCGCGCCCCCGGAGGCGGTCGCGATCATCACCGCCGTCGCGGCGGGCGCGATCCTCACCATGATCGCCGACACGATGATCCCCGAGGCCTTCGAGCGCACCCGCACCTGGACCGGCGTCATCGCCACCCTCGGCTTCCTCGTGGCCTTCGCCGTCGACCGCGCCGGCGGGTAGCGCACCGCGGGCGGCCACGGTCGGCAGGTGTCCCCCCGGGCTGCCGGACCCCGTCCGGGCGGGGTCCGGCTGCGGCGGCACCATCACCCGGGCAGGCTGGACCCCGTGAGCGCCCCCGCCCGAGACCCCGAGCTGATCAGCGTCCCGGTGGACGGCGGTGAGCTCGCCGCGCTGCACTGGCCCGCCGACTCCCCCGGTGCGCCCATCGCCGTCCTCGTCCACGGCTTCACCGCCAACGCCATGGCCTGGGCACGGGTGGCCGGCGCGCTGGCCGGCGAGTTCGAGGTGGTCGCGCCGGACCTGCGCGGCCGGGCCGCGTCGGCCGGGCTGCCCGGGCCGTACGGGCTGGAGCGGCACGCGGCCGACGTCACCGCCGTCCTCGACCGCCTCGGCGCGGACGGCGACACGGGAGCCGACACCGCCGTGCTCGTCGGGCACTCGATGGGGGCGTACGTCGCGACGCTGGCGACCGCCGGGGTGGCCCGCGACCGGGTGCACGGCCTGGTGCTGGTCGACGGCGGCCTGTCGTTCGCGACGCCGCCCGGTGCCGACGTCGACGCGATGCTGGCCGCCCTCCTCGGCCCGTCCCTGGACCGCCTGTCGATGACCTTCCCCGACCTCGCCGCGGTGCGGGCATTCTGGGCGCAGCACCCCGCCGTCGGCCCGTGGGTCGACGTCCCCTCGGTGGCGGCGTACCTGGCGCGCGACGTGGTGCAGGTCCCGGCACACGACGGCACGGTCGGCGAGCCGCCGGCGCTGCGCAGCGCGTGCGTCCCCGAGGCGGTCCGGGTGGACGGCGGCGACGTGCTGCTCAACGAGCGGGTGCTCGAGGCGACGACCGACCTGCCGGTCCCCGCCACCCTGCTGTGGGCGCCCCGCGGGCTGCTCGACCAGACCCCGGGCCTCTACGACGAGCAGCGGCTGGCCCAGCTGGGCCTGGAGCCCAGCGGCATCACCGCCCGCGAGGTGCCCGACACCAACCACTACTCGATCCTCTGGGCGTCGCAGGGAGTCGAGGCGATCGCCGCCGCCGTCCGCGAGGCCGCCGCGCGGGATTGAGGACACCCGGGCAGTCGGGCTCTGCCGACCGAGCGGTCCGGGCCCGACCCTGGGCCCGTGGGCAGCCCGGGACGACCGGGGGACGGCGAGCGCGCCACGCCGGTGCGCCTTGGCAGCGCGCCCGCCCGCTGCCACGATCCGGGCACCCTCCCGGCCCGCAGGGCGGCGGGGAGGCGCGCTCCGAGGTCGGGGCAGGGGCCAGCCCGCCGAGAGAGGTGGTCCTCGTGGTGACCCCAGGCCCACGACCGCAGGGGCGGACGGAACCGTTCGACCGGAGCGCCGCCCTGGTCACCGGTGTGCTGGCCACCATGCCCGCCGCGCTGGGCTGTCTGGACCCCGCCGGGCGGGTCGCGCTGCTCAACGCCGAGGGCGAGCGGCTGCTCGGCCGCCCCGCCGCCGACGTCCTCGGGCGGCCGCTCACCGACGTGCTGTGCGCCGGCACGGCCGCCGCCGTCGCCCGGGCCTGCCACGAGGCCGTGGCCTCGGGCGGGCCGGTCTCCCTCGAGGTCCCCGACCCCTGGGGCGGCCCGGGCTGGTCGGCGCTGCACGCCTGGCCGGTCTCGGACGGCGCCGCCTTCGTCTTCGTCGACGTCACCGCGCGCCGGCAGGCGCAGGACGAGGCCGAGGCGGCCCGGCGCGCCGCCGAGACCGCCCGGCGCGCCGCGGAGACGGCCCGGCGCGCCGCCGAGACCGCCCAGCGGGCCGCGGAGCGGGCCGGCGCCCGCACGGCGCTGCTGGCCGCGGTGACCGGGGAGCTCTCCGGGGCGCTGGACAGCGAGTCGGCGCTGGGCAGCCTGGCGCGGCTGGTCGTCCCCGCGCTCACCGACGGGTGCGTGGTCACCGTCGTCGACCGGGACGGCCGCGCGCGCGACGTCGGCTCCTGGCACGTCGACCCCGCCCGCCGCCCGCTGCTGGACCGCTACGCCGAGGTCCGCCTGGACACCCTGCCGCCGGCCTCCCCCGTCGCCCGCGCGCTGCGGTCGGGCAGCGAGGCGCAGGAGCCCGTGGCCGCCGTCCTCGAGCTCATGCCGCCGGGCCCGGCCCGCGACCTGCTCGTGGAGCTGGGCCCGAGCACGGCCGTCGTCCTGCCGCTGACCGCGGACGGACGCGCGGTCGGCGTCCTCACCCTGTACCTCGACGCCGGGCGCACGCTGGACGACGACGACCTGGCCGCCGCCCGCGAGGTCGCGGCACAGGCCGGGCGCGCCGTCGACCGGGTGCACCGGCAGAGCGAGCAGGCCAAGCTCGCCGAGGGCCTGCAGCGCAGCCTGCTCACCGACCTGCCGACCATCGCCGGTGCGCAGGTGGCGGCCCGCTACGTCCCCGCGGCGGAGGCTGCCCGCGTCGGCGGGGACTGGTACGACGCCTTCCTGCACACCGATGGCGACCCGGTCGTCGTGATCGGGGACGTCGCGGGGCACGACACCGCCGCGGCGGCCGAGATGGGTCAGCTGCGCGGGCTGCTGCGGGGCATCGCCCACTACAGCGGCGCGGGGCCGGCGGAGGTGCTGCGCGGCCTGGACGCCGCGATGGCCGCGATGCACACCGGCACGCTGGCCACCGCCGCGATCGCCCGGCTCGAGGAGGGCGGGACCCGGCTGCGCTGGGCCAGCGCCGGGCACCCGCCGCCCCTGGTCGCCGACCCCGACGGCACGGTGACCGTGCTCGCCGACGGGCTGGGCGACCTGCTGCTGGGGGTGGACCCGACGGCGGTGCGGCGGGAGTCCACCGTGCCGCTGCGCCCGGGCGCGGTCGTGCTGCTGTACACCGACGGGCTGGTGGAGCGCCGGGACTGCGACGTCGACGCCGGGGTGGACCGGCTGCGCCGGCACCTGGCCGCGCTCGCGGACCGGCCGCTGGAGCAGCTGGCCGACGAGCTGCTGGTGCGGATGCTCCCCGCCACGCCGGGGGACGACGTCGCGCTGGTGGCGATCTGCGTGCACCCACCGCGCTGACCGGCACGGACGAGAGACGCATCACTCCGCGGGGTCGGAAACGCCCGCGACACGATTGAGCGTCCGGCCGCCTGGGAACCACCTGCATGTCGGAGACCGCGACGGACGGGGAGAGGGCAGTGGGTCGACTCGCGTGGCCGTTGCGTCCGCTTCCGGACGGCCGGGGCGAGGTCTGGCGGTGGGATCTGCAGACCATCGCCGAGCTCCCGGCGGCCCGTGCCGTGCTGCGCGCGCGGCTGGACGGCGTCGGCTACCCGAGGACCGACGACGACACCGCCGCCGAGCGGCTGATCCTGGCCTTCGACGAGCTGGCGTCCAACGCGCTGCGGCACGGCCTGTCCCCCGTCGTCGCCACGGTGGTCGCCGGCAGCGGCGGCTGGCTGCTCGACGTCAGCGACCGCGACCCCGACACCATGCCCAGCCCGGCCGTCGACCGCGACCCCGCCCAGGGCGGCCTGGGGCTCTACCTGGTGGCCCGGCTGTCGGTGGCCCACGGCTGGTACGTCGACGAGGGCTGCAAGCACGTCTGGGCCTGCCTGCCCACGAGCACCGACGACCGCGAGCCCGCGCTCAGTTGACGGAGGACCTCCTGCCCCCCGTCACTCGTCGAAGGACCCCGTCCCTCTCACCCCTCGCGAGCTCGGGGTGAGCCTCCGGACGGGGCCGGCGGGACCCTGCTGACGTTCCACGTGCAACACGCGACGACGGCCCCGAGGCGCAGTGCCTCGGGGCCGTCGTCGTGGAGCGCCCGGGACGGCGGGAGGGTGGTCTCCGGCGCCGTCCCGGGGCGTCTGCCGGGTCAGGCCCTCGAGGGGATGACCAGGGAGAGCCCGCCCTTGCCGTAGCCGGGGACGTCGATGGCGAGGTCGAGCCGGTTGAAGTCGGCCAGCGAGCAGGCGATGTCGCCGGGCAGGTCGTCGCCGGGGGCGTAGAGCTTGTACAGCTTCGAGTGCGGCGCACCCGGCACGTTGAACAGCGCCGAGAGCACGTTGACGACCTCGTGCAGCGCCTCGGTGAGCATGGTGGTCAGCTCGCCGTCCTCCTCGACGGCGTCCTGCGCGCCGCCGGCGGGCAGCAGCGCGAGGGCGGCGCCGGTGTAGGCCGACGCACCGAGGTCCATGACGCACAGCGCGTTGACGTTCATCGACGGGTCCACGTACACGGCCACGGACACCGGCGACTTCGGCGTCGGGGTCACCGGCGCGCCCGGCAGCACGCCGACGGGCTTGCCGACCAGGCCGCTGAGCATGTCCTTGACGGCCTTGGCGTCCGGCAGGACGACGGTCAGGGGAGCGCTCATGCGATCACCCCGTCCAGGTTCTCGCGGAAGGTCTCCTCGGTGAACGGCTTGGCGATGAGGAACAGCGCGCCCGCGGCGCTGGCCTTGTCCCGCATCTCCTGCGAGCCCTCGGAGGTGACGAAGCCGAACGGGACGCCGGAGCCGGCCGAGCGCAGCGCCTGCAGGCACTCCAGCCCGGTCATGTTCGGCATGTTCCAGTCCGACAGCACCAGGTCGGGGTTCTCGGCCTGGACCTTGTCGTAGGCGTCGCGGCCGTCCTCGGCCTCGACGATGTCGTGGTCGTCGTACCCGGCCTGGCGCAGGGTGCGGATGACGATCTGCCGCATCACGCGGCTGTCGTCGGCGACGAGGATCTTCACAGTGACGCTCCGTTCGGGTGCGGGGTGGAGAGAGCCGGCAGCGCGCCCTGCACGGACACGACCAGGGGGTGGCCGCGCCACAGGACCTCGAGCCGGCAGACGTCCTCGGGGTTGCGGACGCCGGGGGCCTCGCCGACCTGGGGCAGGCCCAGGGTGGAGGGGCCGGGGAGGGCGGCCTTGACGTTGCCGCCGACCACGTTGGCGAT
>DASQXT010000084.1:0-2775 GCA_035639575.1 Geodermatophilus sp. | reverse complement strand
GCTGGAGCGGATCTGGTCGCCGAAGCCACTGCCACCGAGGGTCCCCTGCATACATGTCGGTATCTGACAGTCCCTAGACCCGCACAGTGGCTGAAACGTGACAGCATCTATCGAGTCAAGGCGAGGACTCTGGGCGGCTCGACACCCAGGGTCCTGCGTTTGGCGCGCTGCAGGAGCTGATGGACGACCCCGCCATCGAGGAGATCTGGATCAACGAGCCGGGCCGGGTCTTCGTCGCGCGCCGCGGCCGCAGCGAGCTCACCACGACGATCCTCGACCGGGGGCAGCTCGGCGAGCTGGTCGAGCGGATGCTGCGCACCTCCGGCCGGCGGATCGACATGTCCACGCCGTTCGTCGACGCGATGATGCCCGACGGCTCCCGGCTGCACGTGGTGATCCCGGACATCACCCGGCGGCACATGGCGGTCAACATCCGCAAGTTCGTGCTGCAGGCGCACTCGCTCGACGAGCTGGTCGGGCTGGGCACGCTGACCCCGCAGGCGGCGCGGTTCCTGGAGGCTGCGGTGGTCTCCGGGCTCAACGTGCTCGTCGCCGGCGGCACCCAGGCCGGGAAGACCACCCTGCTGAACTGCCTGTGCGCGGCCATCCCGGCGCGGGAGCGGGTGATCACCTGTGAGGAGGTCTTCGAGCTGCGGGTGCCGCTGCCCGACGTGGTGGCGATGCAGACCCGCCAGCCCAACCTCGAGGGAGCCGGGGAGATCCCGCTGCGCCGGCTGGTGAAGGAGGCGCTGCGGATGCGGCCCTCCCGCATCGTCGTCGGCGAGGTGCGGCAGGAGGAGTGCCTCGACCTGCTGATCGCGCTGAACTCCGGTCTGCCCGGCATGTGCACGCTGCACGCCAACAGCGCTCGCGAGGCGGTCACGAAGGTGTGCACATTGCCGCTGCTGGCCGGCGAGAACATCGGCCACGCCTTCGTCGTCCCCACGGTGGCCGCCAGCGTCGACCTGGTCGTGCACGTGGGCAGCGACCCCGACGGACGGCGCCGGGTGCGCGAGGTCGTCGCCGTCCCGGGCCGCGCCGAGGACGGCGTCATCGAGCTCGCCGACGTCTTCACCACCCGCGACGGCCGACTGGTCCGCGGCACCGGCTACCCGCCGCACCCCGAGCGCTTCGCGGCCCACGGCTTCGACCTGGCCGCCCTGCTCGACGACGCGCGGTGGGGCGCGTGACCGAGCTCGCGAGGTCACGCATGGACACAGCACCGTCGGGCACGGGGCTGACCAGCGCCAGCGAGGAGGCGCCGTGACCGGCGCCCTGCTCGGGTTGCTGCTCGGCGTCGGCCTGCTGCTGGTCTGGCGCAGCGGCCCACGCGCCCCGCAGCGCCGCGACCGCACCCGGAAGCCGTCGCGCCGGCAGCAGCAGCTGGCCGCGGCCGGGCTGACCGGCATCAACGCCGCGCAGCTCACCGCCCTGCAGGCCGGGCTGGGGCTGCTGGCCACGGTCGTCGTCCTGCTCACCACCGGCACGGTCACGGTGAGCCTGCTCTTCGGCGTCTTCGCCGCCGCACTGCCCGTCGTCCAGGTGCGCCGGCTGGCGGTCAAGCGGCGGGCGGACCTGCGCGAGGTCTGGCCGGAGGTCGTCGACAACCTCGCCTCCGCCGTCCGGGCCGGGCTCTCGCTGCCGGAGGCGCTCTCGGCGCTGTCCACCCGCGGGCCGGAGGTGCTGCGCCCGCCGTTCGCCCGGTTCGCCGCCGAGTACCGCTCCAGCGGCCGGTTCGGCGACTGCCTCGACCGGCTCAAGGACGACCTGGCCGACCCGGTCGGCGACCGGATCGTCGAGACGCTGCGGGTGGCCCGCGAGGTCGGCGGCAGCGACCTGGGCCGCGTGCTGCGCACCCTCGCCTCGTTCCTGCGCGAGGACGCCCGTGCCCGCGCCGAGCTGGAGACCCGGCAGGGCTGGGTGGTGCAGGCCGCGCGGCTGGCCGTCGCCGCGCCGTGGGTGGTGCTGCTCCTGCTGGCCACCCAGTCGACGACGCTGGAGGCCTACGACTCGGCACTGGGGACGGCGATCCTGCTCGGCGGCGCGGCGGTCTGCCTGGTCTCGTACCGCCTGATGCTGCGGATCGGCAGGCTGCCGCAGGACGTGCGGGTGCTGCAGTGAGCGGGTCGCTGACCGGGATGCTGCTCGGCCTGGCCGCGGCGGGCGGTGTGCTGCTGGTGGTCACCTTCGCACCGCCGTTCCGCTCGGTGCGCCTGGTCGACCGTCTGGCCCCCTACGTCCACGACACCCCGCCGCCGTCCCGGCTGCTGGGCACCGCGACCGAGGCCGGGCTGCTCACCGCCGTCCGGCGGGTGTTCGGCCCGGTGGTCGCCGACGGAGCCCGCTTCGTCGACCGGGTCCTGGGCGGCCGGACGGCGGTGCGCCGGCGGCTGGACGCGCTGGGCAGCGACGCCGGCGTGGAGGACTTCCGCGTCGAGCAGGTGGTGTGGGGCGGGCTCGGCCTGGTCGGCGGCGCCGTCGTGGCGACCGCGGGGTCGCTGCTGGCCGGCGGCGTGAACGTCCTCTCGGTCGGGCTGCTGTGCGTGGCCGGGCTGGTGGGCGGCGTCCTGGGCCGTGACTGGTGGCTGACCCAGCAGGTGGGCAAGCGCGAAGAGCTGCTGCTCGCTGAGTTCCCGGTGGTGGCCGAGCTCCTGGCGCTGGCGGTCACGGCGGGGGAGAGCCCCACGGCGGCGATCGCCCGGGTGAGCCGGCTCTCCGGCGGTGAGCTCGCCCGCGAGCTGGGCGGCGCGCTCGGCCGCGCCCAGCTCCAGCGCC
>DASQXT010000083.1:0-2556 GCA_035639575.1 Geodermatophilus sp. | reverse complement strand
GCACGATGTCGACCTTCCTGCCGCCGTTGGCCTCGCGGAGCGCGGCGGTCAGCTGCTTCGGGTCGTCGTCGGCGAGGACCGGGTCGACGCTGGCGTCGGCGCCGAGCTCCTCGGTCAGCGCGCGCTTCTCCGGGCTGGACGCGGTGGCGATGACCCGGCCGGCGCCCCACCGCCGGGCCAGCTGCACGGCCAGCGACCCGACGCCGCCGGCGCCCGCGATCACCACGACGGTCTCGCCCTCTCCCAGGGAGGCGCTGGTGCGCAGCAGGTGCCACGCCGTGGCGCCCTGCAGCACGACGGCCAGCGCCTGCTCGTCGGTGACGCCGTCCGGGACCGGCCAGGTGAGCCGCTCGGCCGCGGCCACCTGCTCGGCGTAGCCGCCGCCCCCGACCAGGCCGACCACGCGCGGGCCGCCGTCCGCGCTGCCGACGAACTCCGCCCCCGGGATCAGCGGCAGCTCCTGCGGCGCCAGGTAGCTGTTCTCGGTCTGGTGCGTGTCGGCGTAGTTGACGCCGGCGGTGGAGACGTCGAAGAGCTGCTGACCGTCACCGGGGGTGGGGTGGGGCAGGTCGACGACGTCGAGGACCTCGGGGCCGCCGAAGCGGGTGATCTGCGCGGCTCTCATGCGCCTGAGGCTAGGGCTCCACCAGCACGCAACGGCCTCAGGGGCCGACAGCGGACGGCGCACGAGGCAGGTCTGTGCGAGCAGCCCCCGAACCAGATGGTGCCGGTCGCCTCGGAACGCTCATCGCCGCCTCGAGCCGGCGGTCTCCTCGAGCGGGGGAGGGCCGGCCGCGCCGGCGGGGTACTCCAGCATCGGCACGGCGTCCTGCGCCCACGCCTGCAACACGGGATCGACGATCCGCCAGGCCTGCTCGGCCTCCTCGCCGCTCACCGAGAGTCGGCTCCCGCCGGACAGGAGGTCGGTCAGGACCTGGCCGTACGCGGTGCGCTCGCCCGGGGCTGCCACCTGCACACCGGGCTGCCGGCCGTCCTCCGGCGCGTCCAGCTCGATCCACAACCGGTCGGCCGCCACCCGATCGGCGTCGCCCGGGTCGCACGCCGGCGCGGCGGTCCGGAAGTGGAGGGCGACTCCCTTGCGCGGTGTTCCGAGCGCCTTCCCGGTGCGCAGCACGAACCGGGTGCCGGTCCACCGAGGGGTGTCCAGCTCCAGGAGCAGCTCGGCGTAGGTCTCGGTGCCGCGAGAGGGGTCGACGCCGTCCTCGTCGGTGTAGCCGGGCACGGTCCGGCCGCCGGTGGCGCCTGTCCCGCTCAGTGTGCCGGCGGTGTAGCGCGCCCGTCGGGTCCGGACGGGGACCTCCGCGGTGGAGAGCACGCGGACCGACCGCAGCAGCTCCAGCTTGGCCGCGTGCAGGTCGCCCTCGGTCTGCCGAGCCGGCAGCTCCATCGCGACGAGGGTCAGGACCTGGAGCATGTGGTTCTGCATCACGTCCCTGACGGCACCGGTCCGGTCGTAGAAGTCCGCTCGGCCCTCGAGCCCCAGCGTCTCCTCCCACAGCACGTCGACCTGCGCGATGGAGGCACTGTTCCAGACGGGTGCCAGCGAGCGGCCGGGCGCGTGCAGGTCCAGCAGCGCCTGCACCGTGGGCATCCCGAGGAAGTGGTCGACGCGGAACGCAGCCTTCTCGACGCCGCCGGTCACGCGGGTGAGCAGGTCGTTCAGTGCCACTGCGCTCGCCAGATCGGTGCCGAACGGCTTCTCCACCGCAATGCGGCTGCCGGCCGGCAGGTCCGCGTCGCCGAGCGCGTCCAGCATCGCCGGGAACAGCGCCGGGGGCAGGGCCAGGTAGACAGCCACCGCCGCGCGGTCAGCGGCATCGTCGCCGTCGTCGAAGGCGCGCGCCGCGGCGGCGACGGTGCCGGCCGCTCCGGGGTCGACCGCCCGGTACCGCAGGCGACCGACCAGCGCGTCCCGTACCGCGGTCGGGACGTCCCCAGCGTGCTCGTGCAATCGGGTGGTCACGTGCGATCGGAAGGTCCGGTCGTCCCAGTCCTGCACGGCGCCGCCCACGACCTGCAGGCCGTCGGGCATCCGGCCGTCGGCCGACAGCCTGGCGAGCGCGGGCAGCAGGAACCGCCCGGCCAGGTCGCCCGTGGCACCGAGCAGGAGCAACCGGCTGATCACTTGCACTCCAGGAGGACGGTGACGGCCGGGGGTCGGCTGCGTCCGGGCCATGGGTCCGGTCGCGGGGGCGGCGGGGTTGTGACCATGGCGTGACCATCCTTCCCGAGCCCCGCGACCGGCGTCCACGCGGCCGGGGAGGCCGTTCGCGCACGCGCGACCGGCGCGTCATGGACCGCCCGTCAGCGACTGCCCCGTGTGGTTCGGACCGTCCTCGGCTGGGGAACCTGCCTGCAGACCCGGGAGCTGTCGCGGTCGGCCGTCCGGGCCTGGGCAGCCCGGACAGGACCACCCTCGGAGAGGAACAGCATGTCCACCTGGCTCATCACCGGCTGCTCGAGCGGGCTCGGTCGAGCCCTTGCCGAAGCAGTCATCGGGGCCGGCCATCACGCCGTGGTCACCGCGCGCGACGA
>DASQXT010000082.1:0-5532 GCA_035639575.1 Geodermatophilus sp. | reverse complement strand
AGTTCGACGAGCAGCGCGGTGGCTACGGCGATCAGGGCGGCGGCTTCGCCGACCAGCAGCAAGGCGGCGAGTTCGACGAGCAGCGCGGTGGCTACGGCGATCAGGACGGCGGCTTCGGCGACCAGCAGCAGGGTGGCTACGACAACCGGCGCTAGACGTCCAGCACACGAGCCGAGCGAGGCTCGGCACCAGTCGTCGTTGGAACCGCTCCGCCCGTGCGCCGGGTCGGCGCTGCCCGCGGGAGAGCCGACCGGGTACGTGCTCAAGTCGGTCGCCGACCGGGACCTCGTCGAGGCCTGCCGCGTGGTCGTGCGGGAGGAGCCGTTCATTTGCCCCGACGCGCTGACCGCGCTGATGCGCGAGTACCTGCAGCGGGTGGGCCGTGGCGAGCGCCTGCCCGGGAAGATCCTGTCGGGCCGCGAGGAGGATGTGGTCGAGCTGATCGCCGAGGGCCGGTCCTCGCAGGAGATCGCGGACCTGCTCGTGATCAGCGTCAAGACCGTCGAGCGGCACCGGGCCAACGTCCTCGCCAAGCTGGAGATGCGCGATCGCACCCAGCTCACCCGGTACGCGATCCGCACCGGCCTCATCGAGCCCTGACCGCGGCCTGCGCCGACGGGACGACCTCCTCCTCCGCGGCCTCCCCGAGGGCGAGGGTCCTCCCTCAGCGGCGGCGGGTCTCGGGGAACAGCAGGTCGACGAAGCGGGCGGCGGTCGGCTGGGGCTCGTGGTTGGCCAGCCCCGGCCGCTCGTTGGCCTCGACGAAGACGTGCTCGGGCCCGTCGAGGTCGGGGACGAGGAAGTCCAGGCCGGTCACCGGGATGCCGATCGCGCGGCCGGCCCGGACGGCGGCCGCGGCGATCTCCGGGTGCAGCCGACCGGTGACGTCCTCGATGGTGCCGCCCGTGTGCAGGTTCGCGGTCCGGCGGACGCGGATCTGCTCACCGGCCGGCGGGACGTCGTCCATCGCCCAGCCCGCCTCGGCGACGACGGCGGCCGTCGTGTCGTCCAGCGGGATCCGCGACTCCCCGCCGGTGGCCCGCTCGCGGCGCCGGCTCGTCCGGCGGATCAGCGTCGTGACGTCGGAGACCCCGTCGCCGACCACGGTGGCCGGCCGGCGCACGGCGGCGGCGACCACCTCGGAGTCGATGACGACCACCCGCAGGTCCTCCCCCGCGACCAGTTCCTCGACCAGCACGTCCGGGCAGTGCTGCCGCGCCAGCGCGACCGCCGACCGCAGCCCCGCCTCGTCCCGCACCCCGACGGTGATGCCCCGGCCCTGCTCCCCGCGGGCCGGCTTCACCACCAGCTCGCCGAACCGCTCGAGCAGGGCCAGGGCCGGTCCGAGGTCGTCCCCGGCCACCTCGGCGCCGACCGGGACGCGGACGCCGGCACGCTCCATGATCCGGCGGGTGACCCGCTTGTCGTCGCAGCGGCTCATGGCCACGGCCGAGGTCAACTCCGAGAGGGACTCGCGGGTCAGCACGCTGCGCGCGCCGAGGCTGAACCGCATCTCGCCGTGCGCGGCGTCGGTCACCTCGACCCGGATGCCCCGGCGCAGCGCCTCGTCGGCGAGGATCCGGGCGTAGGGGTTGAGCCGGTCGAGCCCGGCCGGGCCGGGCACGAACAGCGGCGCGTTCACCGCGGTGCGGCGCTTGACCACCAGGGCGGGCACCTGGCGGAAGCCGAGCTTGCGGTAGAGCGCGATCGCGGGCGCGTTGTCGTGCAGCACCGAGAGGTCGAGGTAGGTGCGCCCCCGGGCGGCGTAGCGCTCGGCGAGCACGCGCACCAGCGCCTCCCCCGTGCCCGGCGGGGCCGCACCCGGGTCGGCGGCCAGGCACCACAGGCTGCTGCCGCCCTCGGGGTCGCCGAACGCGCGGACGTGGTCGACGCCGGTGACCGTGCCGACGACCCGCCCGGTGCGCCGGTCCTCGGCCACGAGGTACCGGACCGTGCGGGTGGAGTGGTTGTGCCACACGGTGTCCGGGTCCCCGGGGACCATGCCGGTGAGCGTGATGATGCGCTGCATCTCGGCGACGTCGTCCGGACAGGTCACCGTGCGCACGAAGACGTTCTCGACCAGCTCCCGGCGCGGCCGGTACCGGTGCAGGTCCAGCCGGAAGGTGAGCGAGGGGTCCAGGAACAGCTCGGTGGGCGCCAGGCCGAGCAGCACCTGCGGGTCGCGCGGGTAGATGCAGATGTCGCGGCGGCCCGCGGCCTCCCCGCGCAGTGCCTCCACCAGGCGCTGCGGGTCGGCGAACGTCTGGCCGAACACGAGGCGACCCCAGCCGAGGTCCAGGGCGGCCTCGGTGTCCATGCCGCGCAGCTGGTGCTCCGACGGCGGCTGCCAGGCGGTGCCGGTGATCGTCGGGACGGCGCTCAGCGGCCGCCGGCGCAGCTCAGGCCGGGCGACCACGGGTCACCTCCGCGCCGCGCTGTGTCCCTCGTGGGCAGGAGGTCGGACGGGGCGTACTGGTCCACACGATGTGCTGCCACCCGGAGTCGTGCCCGGCCCGTGGGCGGGGTCTTCCACCCCGGCCGAGCCGGGAGACCGTGCCCACCCTGACGCCGACGAAACACGACCGGAACGACCGGGGCCCGATGGCCGGCGCGCGTCCACGTGGCGGCGGCCACTGGGCGCTCCCGCGTGAGCCGTGGGGTGGACGGCGTTTCGCACGGCTCCCCCGGGTACCTGTCCGACCACCGCCCAGACGGCCAGCCGAGTCCGTGCAGCCCTGGCCACCGCGCCCCGACCCGGCTCGCGCCGACGTGGGGACCGGCACCTCGCCGGTCGCGCGTCCCGCTGGACGGCGCGAGAGGGTGGCCGTGGAGATTCAGCAGGAGTTCGGCAACGCACTGGCCCGCGAGTGGGCCCGGGACGGGGACGCCCCGGAGCTGCTGCCGGTGCAGCTGACCCGGGCGGCGGCCGCGGCGCTGGGCGTCGACGGCGTCGGCCTCAGCGTCCACGACACCGCCGGGCACAGCACGCCGCTGGGGGCCAACGACGAGGCCGCCACCACGGCCGAGCGGCTGCAGTTCACCGCCGGCGCGGGTCCGTGCACGTTCGCCGCCAGCTCCGGCTGGCCGGTCTTCGCCCCGGAGGACCAGCTGCGGGTGCGCTGGCCGGCGTTCCACGACCTGCTGGTGACCCACACCGCGTACCGCAGCGTCGTGGCCCTCGCGCTGCCCGGCGACCTCCGCGGCGCCGGCGGCATGGACCTGTACCTCACCCATCCCGTCGGCCTGGTGACCTTCGACGCGGTGGAGGCACTCTGCGTCGCCGAGCTGATCTCCGACCACCTCGGCCACGCCGCGGCCTGGTCACAGTGGACCGAGGTCGCGACCCCGGGCTGGACCGACACCGAGGCCGCCCGGCAGCGGGCGCGGGTCTGGATGGCCACGGGCATGGTCGGTCTCGCGTTGCGACTGCAGACCGCCGACGCGCTGGCCGTGCTGCGCAGCCGCGCCTACGCCGTCGACCGCACCGTCGACGACCTGGCCGCGGACCTCGTCGCCGGCCGGCTCACGGCCCAGCAGCTGGAGCAGGACACCGCCAGCGACCGCTGAGCCGACGCGCCGCCCCGTCCGCCGCGTGATCGGGGGCCGGCAGTCCGCCGATCCGCCCGACGGAGGATGGCCGCGTGCGCGCGGTGGTGAGCAGGGTCGGGACGGCGGCGGTGACGGTGGACGGCGCGGTCGTCGGGGAGATCGGCCGGGGACTGCTGGCCCTGGTCGGCGTGGGCCGCGAGGACGACGCCGAGCGGGCCCGGGCGCTGGGGCGCAAGGTGCACGAGCTGCGGGTCTTCCCCACCGAGGACGGCGCCCGCTCGGTGGGCGACCTCGGCCTCCCGGTGCTCGTCGTGAGCCAGTTCACACTCTATGCCGACACGCGGAAGGGCCGCCGTCCCTCCTGGTCCGACGCCGCCCCCGGCGAGGTGGCCGAACCGCTGGTCGAGGAGGTGGTCGCCGAGCTGCGCCGCCGCGGCAGCGAGGTGGCCACCGGGGTGTTCGGGGCCCGCATGCTCGTGTCGTCGGTCAACGAGGGGCCGATGACCTTGCTGTTGGAGGTCTGATCCGGTCCCGAGCGGGGTATCCGGACGTGACGCGACACACGCCCTGTGCTTTTGCTGTTAAACGGGCATCCGCGGAACACCCGACCCCGTCGGTGCCGTTGGACAGGGCGTACCACACGGACACACAGAGCAGGGGCTCACCGGTTCACCGGAGCCGGCCGAGCGGCCCCACCCCCGACGCCCGGGGTGCACCGTCGCCCATCGACGACCGACGGTGCGCATCCGATCCGAAGGCAAGGACGAAGACAGATCGTGACGCTGCTGCAGTCTTCCACCACCGACACCCTCGAGGTCCGCTCGCCGCGCCGCGAGCCGGACACCAGCGGGCTGGTCTCGACCGACCTCGTCCGGGTGTACCTCAACACCATCGGCAAGACCGCGCTGCTGACCGCCGAGCAGGAGGTCGAGCTCTCCAAGCGGATCGAGGCCGGTCTCTACGCCGAGCGGCTGCTCGCCGAGCGGCAGCTGACCCCTGCTCTCCAGCGGGACTACAAGGCGCTGGCCGCCGACGGCAAGGCCGCCAAGCGGCACCTGCTCGAGGCCAACCTGCGCCTGGTCGTCTCGGTGGCCAAGCGCTACACCGGCCACGGCATGACGTTCCTGGACCTCATCCAGGAGGGCAACGTCGGCCTGATCCGGGCGGTCGAGAAGTTCGACTACACCAAGGGCTTCAAGTTCTCGACGTACGCAACGTGGTGGATCCGCCAGGCCATCACCCGCGCGATGGCCGACTCCGGCCGCACCATCCGGCTGCCCGTGCACCTCGCCGAGCAGGTCAACAAGGTGGTGCGCACCCGGCGCCGGATCCACCAGGAGCTCGAGCGCGAGCCCACCGCCGAGGAGCTGGGCCTCGAGCTCGACATGACCCCCGAGCGGATCACCGAGCTGCTGGAGTACTCCCGCGACCTGGTGTCGCTGGACCAGACGGTCGGTGCCGACGAGGAGTCCCGCCTCGGTGACTTCATCGAGGACGCCGACGCCGCGGTCGCCGAGGACGCCGTCGCCTTCCAGATGATGAAGGGCGACGTGCGCAACGTGCTTGCCACGCTGGAGGACCGGGAGCGCGACGTGGTCGTGCTGCGCTTCGGCCTCGACGGCGGCCAGCCCCGGACGCTGGAGCAGATCGGCAAGCAGTTCGGTCTCTCTCGCGAGCGGGTCCGCCAGATCGAGCGGGAGACGATGGCCAAGCTGCGCGACCCGCAGCGCGCCGACGCCCTGCGCGACTACCTCGCCTGACACCGGCCCCTCTTCCGGGGGCGACGACGGGAGCCCGTCACCACCTGGTGACGGGCTCCCGTCGTGTCCGGGCGTTGACACGGCGTACGCCGCACGCCAGGCTCGTGCTCAACCGATCGGTTGAGGAAGAGGTGGCGGTGGCTACGACGGTGCAGCGCTGGCGGCAGCTCGCGGACGACTTCGGACGGCGGGTCGACGGCGTGCCCGCGGAGCGGTGGGACGA
>DASQXT010000081.1:0-5236 GCA_035639575.1 Geodermatophilus sp. | reverse complement strand
CCCCTGCTGTCCATGCACGGCATCAACAAGCAGTTCCTCGGCATCCCGGCCCTCCGCGACGCCCACTTCGAGGTGGCTCGCGGTGAGGTCCATGCGCTGATCGGGCAGAACGGGGCCGGCAAGTCGACCCTGATCAAAGTGCTCACCGGCGTCCATGCGAAGGACTCCGGGCGGATCGAGTTCGACGGCCGGGAGGTGTCCTTCTCCTCCCCGCACGCGGCCCAGCTGGCGGGTCTGTCGACCATCTACCAGGAGGTGAACCTGGTTCCCTTCCGGTCGTTGGCCGAGAACGTCTTCCTCAACCGGGAGCCGAGACGTTTCGGCCTCATCGACTGGGGCCGCATGAACCGGGAGGCGGCCGCGGTCCTGCACCGGCTGGAGGTTGTCGTCGACGTCACACGGCCGTTGAACGAGTACTCGATCGCGACCCAGCAGATGACGGCGCTCGCCCGGGCGCTGTCGACCGAGGCCAGGCTGGTCGTCATGGACGAGCCGACGTCCGCGCTGGCCGAACACGAGGTCCAGACGCTCTTCCGGGTCATTCGCCAGCTCAGGGACGAGGGGATCTCGGTCGTCTTCGTCTCCCACCGGCTGGATGAGCTGTACGCCGTCTGCGACCGGGTCACCGTGATGCGTGATGGGCGCACGATCGAGGAGTGCCCGATGTCCGGGATCAGTCGTTACGAGCTGGTCTCGAAGATGCTCGGGCGCGAGTTGGCCGAACAACTCTCGCGTCGTCGCTCCGGCGATGAGGCACTGCACTCGGACCGGGAGCCGCTGCTCGAGGCGGAGGACCTGCACCGAGGCCGCGCGCTGGACGGGGTCTCGCTCTCGATCCGCCCGGGCGAGATCGTCGGGCTGGCGGGGCTGCTCGGGTCCGGGCGCACGGAGACGGCGCGCGCCATCTTCGGGGCCGATCCCCTCGACTCCGGCACCGTCACGCTCGACGGCGCACCGCTGCGGCTGAAGTCCCCGGCGGACGCGGTCGAGCACAAGATCGGCATGTCGTCGGAGGACCGCAAGACCGAGGGCATCATTCCGCAGCTGTCGGTGCGGGAGAACCTCACGCTCGCCCTGCTGCCGCACCTGCGGCGGCACGGCATCGTCGACCACGAGCAGCAGACCGAGATCGTCGACCGGTTCATCCGCTCGATCGGCATCAAGTGCTCGAGCCCGGAGCAACCCATTCGCGAACTCTCCGGGGGCAATCAGCAGAAGGTGCTGCTCGCGCGCTGGCTGTGCACCAATCCGAAGCTGCTGATCCTCGACGAGCCCACCCGCGGCATCGATGTCGGCGCCAAGCGGGACATCCAGGTGCTGGTGCGACAGCTCGCCGACGACGGCCTCGCGGTGCTCCTGATCTCGTCGGAGCTGGAGGAGATCGTGTCGGACTCCGACCGGGTGGTGGCGCTGCGCGACGGCCGGTCCGTGGCGGAGCTCTCCGGCGACCAGATCACCGAGGACGCGCTCATGCAGGCCATGGCCACCGGGAGCGCCACGGGCGACGACGCAGCCGCCGATGCCGGTGCGACGAGGAGCCAGGGATGAGCGAAGGGCGGACGACGGGCACCGGCGCCGACAGCCCGGAATCGGTCATCACCGCCGAGGCCGTCGACCGGGTGAGCCCGGAGCCGAGCAGCGGCCCGACGGCGGAGCGCCGGCGTGGTGCGTGGCGCCGGCTGCCCTGGCAGGCATGGGCTCAGCGCTACGGCGCGTTGGCCGCACTCGTCGTGCTGCTGCTCTACAACGCGATCGACACCCCCTTCTTCCTCACCCGCCAGGCGCTCCTGTTCGTGCTGCTGCGGCAGGCGGCCCCGATCGCGATCGTCGCCGTCGGCATGGCGATCGTGATCGGCACCGGGGGCATCGACCTCTCGGTCGGCTCCGTGATGGCCATCGCCGGCCAGATCGGGGCCACGCTGGTGCTGCACGACCAGCCGTTCCTGCTGGCGATCGTCGCCGCCCTCCTGGTCGCAGCGTTGTGCGGCGCCTTCAACGGCACCCTGGTGGCCCGGTTCGGGGTGCAGCCGATCATCGCCACGCTGATCCTCTTCATCGCCGGCCGTGGGATCGCCCAATTGATCACCGGGGGCGAGTTGCAGCCGCTGGCCAACCCCGACTTCCAGTGGATCGGTCTGGCGCGGCCCTTCGAGGTCCCCGTGCAGATCATCATCGCCTTCGTGATCGCGATGGGCGCGTGGCTGGTCATGCGTCTCACCATGTACGGCCGGCACGTGCTCGCCGTCGGCGGCAACGAGACCGCGGCCCGCCTCGCGGGCGTTCCGGCGGCGCGGGTCAAGTTCCTCGCGTACGTGACCTCGGGTGTCCTCGCCGGCCTGGTCGGGCTGATCGCGGTGAGCGCCAACTCCGCCTCGGACGCCAACAACACCGGCGTGGGCATGGAGCTCGACGCGATCGCCGCGGTGGCGGTCGCGGGGATCCCGCTGACCGGGGGAAAGGTCAGCGTCTGGGGCACCGTGGTCGGCGCCGTGCTGTTGAAGCTGCTGCAGAACACGCTCATCGCGCATGGCATCACCAAGGAGATCGCGCAGATCGTCGAGGGCGCGGTCATCGTCGCCGCCCTGTGGCTCCAGCGGCACGCGGCGTGAGGACGGCGATGACCACCAACGTTGCCGCGCCGAGCGTCCGGTCCCAGGGCCGGCGAGTCCGGGCCGGTCTCCTGCTGCAGCGTCAGGGCGCACTCATCGCGCTCGTCCTCCTGGTCCTCTTCGGCGCCCTGCGGTACGGCGAGAAGTTCTTCGCCGGCTACAACCTGAGCAGTTTCACCGGTGATACCGCCAAGTACGGTCTGGTGGCGCTGGGCATGACCTTCGTGATCATGACCGGCGGCATCGACCTCTCGGTCGGCTCGGTGGTCGCCCTCGGCGGTGTCGTCGCGATCAAGGTCAGCGCGCACGGGTTGCTGCCCGGCCTGCTGGCCGGCGTCTCCACCGGCGCCGCCGTCGGAGCGGTCAATGGATTCCTCATCACCAAGCTGAAGCTGCAGCCGTTCATCGTCACGCTGGCCACCCTGCTGGCAGTCCGCGGCCTGGCCCTGACTCTGGCCCACACCCAGGCAGCGGTGGCCGCGCCCGGCGGCTACCAGAGGCTGGGCAGCTGGTCGCTGCTCGGCCTGCCGGTGGCGACCTGGGCGATGGTGCTCGCCTTCCTCGTCGGGGCAGCCGTGCTGCACTACACCCGCTGGGGGAGGCAGGTCCTGGCGATCGGCGGCAACGTGGACGCGGCACGGCTGATGGGGCTGCCGGTCACCCGGACGACGTTCAGCGTCTACGTCCTGTCCGGTGCCCTGGCCGGGTGCGCCGGGGTGTTCCTCGGGTCGCAGAACGGGTCGGTGGACACGGCCGCCGGACAGGGCTGGGAACTGACCGCCATCGCCGCCGTCGTCGTCGGTGGGACGCTGCTGAGCGGCGGCGTCGGGTCGGTGCTGTCCACCCTGGTCGGGGTGCTGCTGCTGCAGCTCATCTTCAACCTGATCGTCTTCGAGAACGGCAGGCACGTCATCACCATCAGCTCCTACTGGGAGTCGGTGATCCGTGGCGCCTTCCTGCTCGTGGTCGTGTTGCTGCAGGTGCGCCTCGCGAAACGGCCGAGAGCCGTCGACACCGGCACGAGCGCCGCGCGGCTCGCGGTCCCGACGCAAGGGCGCCGATGAGCAGCGAGACCGATCGCGCCTTGCAGGAGGTGGCCGACGCAGTCCACAGCGTCCCCGACGACGCGATCGTCGACGAGCTGTTGGCGGGCCGCAGGATCGCCTGCTACGCCGGAGGTCGCGAGGGCGAGCGCGCGGACAGGACCGTCCGCATCGCCGCTCGGACGATGGCTGACGACCGGGAATCCGCGGCGGTGCTCCCGATGGGCAGCGCCTACGAGATTGCTGTCTTCATCCTCGTCGACCTCATCACGAACCGCGTCCGCCGCCGGTCGGAGTCGGTCGAGCAGTTGCGCTTCCGGCACACGAACCTGGAACAGAGGGCGACGTCCGAGCGGCTCGCCGATCGACCCGGGGCGAAAGGGCCTGCCATGACTTCCGTCGCCGGACCTCGGCATCGCTGACCTGTCGACCGCCGTGCTGGCAGCTGCGCACGGAATGACGGTTCTGCACCGCGACGCCGACCTCGAGAGCGCTGCCGAGGTGCTCGACTGCGAGCACCGGTGGGTCCTGCCACGGGGAAGCGTGTAGCCGGCCACCCGACGGGTGTGCCTGCTGTGGTGTCCGAGGGGCGACTCGCTACATACGCACACGGCTCGGACGGTCCTGCGGCCGACTCAGCGCAGGAGCTCGGCGAGGCCGACCCGCGACGTGATGCCGAGTTTGCGGTAGCAGGCGGAGAGATGGACTTCGACGGTCTTGGTGGTCACGAACAGGGCCTGAGCGATGTCGCGGTTGGTCTGGCCCTCGGCCGCGAGCCGGGCCACCCGGCGCTCGCTGGGGGAGAGGGCATCCACGCCGGTGCGGCGGACACTCCGGGGACGTGCCCCGGTCGCCGCGAGCTCGTCGACGGCCTGCTGTCGCACCGCGGTGGCGCCGAGGCGGATGGCCAGGTCGAGCCCCTCGCGCAGCGGCTCACGGGCCTCGGCGCGGTGGTTGGCCCGGCGCAGGGCAGCGCCGAGCTCCACGAGGGCACGGGCATGCTCGAGCCGCATCTCGGTCTCGGCGAGGAGGCGGGCCGCCTCGGCGAGGGCGTCGACGTCCCCGGTGAGCTGCCCCAGCGTGCGCAGGGCGACGCCGATCGCGGTCGGAGCGGTGTAGGTCCGCGCGAGGGCCAGCGCGGAGTCGGCGAACTCGCGCGCCTCGGCAGGGCGCCCGGCACGGTGATGGGCCAGCGCCGCATGCGTCCGCCAGGGGAACAGGCCGGGGTGGGTCCAGGTCCGCTGCCGCTCGAGCCGGGTGCCGCCGTCCAACAGGTGGCGGAGCGCCTCGTCGGGTCGGCCCTGCGCCAGGCGCAGCTCGCCCAGGGCGATCAGCAGGCCCGCGTACCCCGCGTCCACCTGCAGCCCCGCCAGCTCCCGCTCGGCGCCGTCCGGATCGGCCCGTGCGACCAGGACCGGCAGCAGCGTGGTGAGCGTGAGCCGTCGCTGGTAGGGGGCACCGGCCTGTTCGGCGAGTTCCTCGGCGAGGCGGACGTCGGACTCGGCGTCCAACAGCGCCCCGAGCCGCAGTGCGGCCTCGGCGCGGGTGCCGAGGGCGGCGGAGAGCTCGGCCAGCGCACCACGC
>DASQXT010000080.1:0-2168 GCA_035639575.1 Geodermatophilus sp. | reverse complement strand
GCCCCCGGCACGACGCCGACGACGGTGCCGAGCGTGGCCGGCAGCCACCGGATGCTCGACAGGCCGGCGGCGTAGCTGACCACCCAGAACGGCACCGGGCTCATCCGCGCGAGCACGACGGCGAGGAAGCCGCGGTCGCGGAACAGCCGGTCGGCGCGCGCCAGCCGCGGGCCCGTGAGCCGGGCGACGGCGTCGCGACCCAGGTACCGGCCGAGGGCGAACCCGCCCATCCCGCCGAACCAGCCGGCGAGCACGGCCACCGCGAGCCCCGCCGGGAACCCGGCCGCGGCACCGAGCAGCACCGACAGCGCCGTCCGGGGGACCGGCGTCATCAGCGCCGCTGACACCCCGAGGACGACGGTGGTCCAGCCGAGGACCCCCGCGTGCTGGAGCCAGGCCTGCAGCGCCGGGACGCCGGGCCGGTCCACCGTCAGCGCCACGACCGTGGCCGCGGCCAACAGCGCCCCCAGGACGGCGAGCCGCAGCCACGGTCGGCCGGTCGGCGGGCTCTCCGGCTCCGGCTGGGGAGATCCGGGCCCGGGGCGCACGGCGTCCACGCTACGGGCGCGGCCGGAGAATCCGGTTGCGGCCGCTGCGACGCTGCGGGCAGTGACCGAGCTCGCGAGGTCACGCACGGGCACAGCACCGCCGGGCACGGGTCCGACGAGCGTCAGCGAGGAGGACGCGTGACCGACCACCTGCTCGTCGACTTCTTCTACGCCCAGCAGCTGGGTCACGCCGTCGAGGCGCTGCAGTACTGCGTCGGGCACGCCGCCGCCGTGCCGGGGCGGGAGGTGTCGGTGCTGCTCAACGCGGCCACCCCGACGGAGATCGCCACCTGGTGCCCAGCGGTGTCGGCGGTCTTCCCCGTCGACGGGCCGTTCCTCGAGGCCGACTCGGCCGCCGCGCAGCGGCTGGCCGCCGTCCCGCGCGACTGGGACTGGGTGGTCGACGACACCCGCCGCCACCAGCCCTTCCAGCTCGACCTCTTCCCGGGGATGCGCGACCACTACGCCGCCTCCGACGCGCACCTGCGTGCACGGCGAGGCCGCTCGGTCGTCGGCGCCGACCGCGTCGGGTACCTCCCGCACCAGCCGGTCCGCCTGGACCTGCCGGCCGCCGCCCGGGCCGCGGCTCCCCGCCGGGTCGGCGAGGACGCGCGCCCGCGGATCGCCGTCCTCCCTGCCGGGTCCGGTGAGCCGTCCCTGTACCCCTCCGTCGCCTCCTGGCTGCTGGTGCTCGACGCGCTGACCGACGCCGTCCCCGGCCTGCAGCTCGTCCTGGTCGGCCGGCTGGCCCGCGACGAGCGCAGCTCCACCTCCTGGCAGCGGGCGGACGTCGACGCGTTGCTGGCACACCGGTCGCACCCCGTGGACTGCGTGGACGTCCCCCTGGCCGAGCAGCTGGCCGTGGTCGAGGCCTGCGACGTCCTGCTGGCCCCGCACTCGGGCTTCGGGATGGCGGCGCTCGCCGTCGGCACGCCGTGGCTGGCGCTCTCCGGCGGGCGCTGGTTCGAGTACTGGGCGAACGCCGGCGTGCCGTTCCGGTCGGTGCTCCCCGATCTCGCCAGGTACCCGGCGTTCAGCCAGTTCGACCCGGCGGCCGTCGTCCTGGACGGGGACGACGGCCCGCGGACGCCGAGCATGACCCGCGCCCGGGTGCGAGAGGACCTCGACCGCCTCGTCGCCGGCGCCCGTGAACTGCTGGCCGGGGAGCTGACCCACGAGCGGGCCCTCGCCGAGTACCACCGCGACCTGCGTGCGGCCGTCGGCGCGGAGGCGATCTGGTCGATCGACGGCGTGCACGCGGTTCACCCCTGACGCCGTGCACCATGGCCGGGTGGTGGACGACCGGCTGGTCAGGGACGCGATGGTCGAGGACGCCGCGGCGTGCGCGGCGATCTACGAGCCCTACGTCCGCGACACCCCCGTCTCCCTCGAGCTGGAGCCGCCGACGGCCGCGGAGCTGGCCGGCCGGATCGCCGCCGCGCTCGCCCGGCACGCCTGGGTGGTCCTCGAGGAGGGCGGCCGGGTCGTCGGCTACGCCTACGGCTCGACCTTCAACCCCCGCGCCGCCTACGACTGGTCGACGTCGGTGAGCGTCTACACCGAGACCGGACGCCGCCGCACCGGCGCCGGCCGCGCGCTCTACACCGCCCTGTTCGACCG
>DASQXT010000079.1:0-5448 GCA_035639575.1 Geodermatophilus sp. | reverse complement strand
AGTCCTGGACGATCGCCCGCAGGACCTGCAGGCGGCGTTCGTCGTGCGCCACGGTGACACCTCCCCGTACCGGTCGACGCGTCGGGCGGCGCTCCTCCCGGAGCCCCGGCGCCCGGACGACGGGTCACGGGCGCTGGCACTCGCACGGACAGAGTGCCAGATCAGCATACGTCGGGACGGCCGTCCCGTCGCGGAGCCGACCAGGGCGGGCGGCAGCGTCCGCGGACACCCCCCGATAGGGTGGACGGCGGTCCAGTGCCCGCACCGGGGCAGCGCAGAGCGGAGGTCGGTCCCCTGATCTTCAAGGCGGTCCGGAACGGCCGGCCCTATCCCGACCACGGACTGTCGACACGGGACTGGGCGATGATCCCGCCGCGGCAGATCCGGCTGGACACCCTCACCACCACCAAGCGCGAGCTGGCCCTGGACACCCTGCTGGCCGACGACTCCACCTTCTACGGCGACCTGTTCCCGCACGCCGTCCAGTGGAAGGGCGAGCTCTACCTCGAGGACGGCCTGCACCGCGCACTGCGGGCCGCGCTGCAGCAGCGCAACGTGATCCACGTGCGGGTGCTCGACCTCGACACGCTGATCCCGGCCGAGCAGTCGGACCCCACGACCACGGCCATCCCCGTCCATCGGCCGCTGCCCGACCTCCAGCAAGGCTGAAGGATCCCCTGCCCCCGCCGCGAGGCCGGTGAGGTACTGAACGGCCACCCTTCAGGGGCCCGCGCCGAGCTTGCGAGGCGTGGGGGGAAGGGTGGTCCTTCTTCAGAGCCAGCCCTTGTCGGCCGCCACCCGGGCGGCCTCGACGCGGGTGCGCGCGCCGGTCTTGCCGATCGCCGAGGACAGGTAGTTGCGCACCGTCCCCTCGGAGAGGAACAGCCGGCGGGCGATGTCGGCGACGGTCGCACCGTCGGCGGCCTCCCGGAGCACGTCGGCCTCGCGGGCCGACAGCGGGGTGGCCCCGAGGGCCAGCGCCGCGGCGGCGAGCTCCCGGTCGATCACCCGCTCCCCCGCGACGACGGCACGGATGGCCGTGGCCAGCTCGGCGACCGGCGCGTCCTTCACCAGGAAGCCGGCCGCGCCGACCTCCATGGCGCGGCGCAGGAAGCCCGGCCGGCCGAAGGTCGTGAGGACGACGGCGCGCACGCCGGGGAGCTGCGCGGCCAGCTCGCGCGCGGCCTCGATCCCGTCCTGGCCGGGCATCTCGATGTCGAGCAGCGCGACGTCGGGCAGGTGTTCCCGCGCCGCCGCGAGCACCTCGTCGCCGCGCCCGACCTCGGCGACGACGGTGATGTCCTCCTCCAGCTCCAGCAGCGCCCGGAGCGCCCCGCGGACCATCGACTGGTCCTCGGCGACGAGCACCCGGATCACCGCGGCACCCCGGCGGCCACCGGCGCCACCGGCAGGACCGCGCGCAGCTCGTACCCGCCGTCCGGCCCGGCGCCGCCGGTGAGCGCGCCGCCCAGCGCGCCCACCCGCTCGGCCAGGCCGGCGAGGCCGGAGCCCGGCTCGGTGTCGTCGGCCGGACCGCGGCCGTCGTCGGTGACGGTCAGCACCGCCTCGCCGCCGTCCTCGGTCAACGTGACGGTCACCGCGCGGGCGCCGCTGTGCCGCAGCACGTTCGTCGTCGCCTCGCGGACCACCCAGCCCAGCGCCGCGTCCACCGGGCCCGGCAGCGTCGGCACCCGGGCCGGCAGCCGGACGGCGACGCCGGCGCCGGACAGCGCCGCGCGGGCCTCGGCCAGCGCCTGGGCGCAGCTGACCTGCCGGTAGCCGCTGACCGCGTCACGGACCTCGGCCAGCGCGCGGCGGGCCGCGGCCTCGACGTCGGCCATCTCCGCCTTCGCCCGCGCGGGGTCGGCCTCGGCCAGGCGGCCGGCCAGCTCGCTCTTGAGCGCGATGAGCGACAGGCTGTGGCCGAGCAGGTCGTGCAGGTCGCGGGCGAAGCGCAGCCGCTCCTCGGCGACGGCGTGGCGCGCCAGCTCCTCCCGCGCCTCGGCCAGCTCGGCGTTCACCGAGATCAGGTGCCGGGTGCCGCGCAGCGCGAAGGCGGTGAGCAGGCACAGCACCGGGAGGATGAGCAGGTCGGACTCGCCGTGAAGGGTGTCCACCGCCGCGCAGACGGCGGCCGCCGTGAGCACGGCCGGCCACACCCAGCGGGTCGGCAGCGCCGCCGCCGCGGCCGCCGACACGTAGATCAGCAGCCCGGCCCAGGACGGTCCCATCCAGACGGCGAGCCCGACGCCGAGCCCGGCGACGACGGCCAGCCGGCCCAGCACCGAGCCGCTCCAGCAGCCGCCGCCGAAGGCCCGCCGGAAGACGTCGAGGTAGACGACGGTGAAGACCAGCAGGCCGGCGCCGGCGACCAGCCGGACGGCGAGCGGCCGGTCGGTGCCGACCAGGTCGGCGACCGGGAAGAACTGGAACAGCAGCCAGGGCAGCGCCCAGCCGACGCGGTACCAGCGGGGGCGGGGGTCCACGGGGGCCGACCGTAGCCGGATCAACCCGCGACGGCGGCCGGCGGACGACGCCGCGCCACCAGCACGGCCGACCCGCCGAACAGGACGGCGAACCCGACCAGCGCGGCGACGGCCGGTGCGGGCGGCAGCGCTCCCCCGGCGGCGGCGCGGCCGGTCTCCGCGACCAGTACGACGGCAGGCCGTGTGCCACCGCGCGCAGGGCGGAGGGGAACAGCTCGACCGGCACCCACAGCCCGCCGAGCGCGGCCAGCACGGTCCCGACGATGCCGATCGCCCCGCCGGCGGCCTTCTCCTCGAGCGCCCAGCCGAGCAGCAGGCCGAGCGCGACGAACACCGCCGAGCCCAGCCACAGCACGCCGACCAGGCCGGCCCACTCGCCGGGTGCCAGCCGGACGCCGTTGACCAACCGGCCGGTCAGCGCGACGACGACCAGCGGCGGCAGGGTCAGCAGCATGCCGACGGCGACGTCGACGACCACCACGGAGGACTGCGGCACCGGCGTGACGCGCAGCTGCCGCAGCCAACCCGACGCCCGGTCGAAGGAGAGCCGGACGGTGGCGCCCAGGGCCGCGCCGATGGCGCCGTAGGACATCATCGCGACCATCGTGGCGGCGGCCTGCTCGGGGCTGACGCCGCCCGGCGTCCCGGCGAAGACCTGGGTGAAGAACACCGTGAAGAGCGCCGGCAGCAGCACGGTGAAGAAGAGGAACTGCCGGTTGCGCGCCACCCGGCGCAGCTGGAAGACGAACAGCGGGCTCACCGCACACCTCCGACCAGTGACAGGACGGCGTCCTCGAGGCTGGCGCCGCGGACCTCGAGATCGGTCAGCGCGACGCCGTCGGCGAGCAGCGCCCGCAGCGTGGCCTCGACGTCGGTGGTGGCCAGGGCGACCGTGCCGCCCAGCCGGGTGGCGCCGGTGACGCCGGGCACGCGGTCGAAGGTGGCCCCGTCGGGGGCCGAGAAGCGGACGGTGCGCCCGGCAACGGCCGACCGGACCGCCGCCGAGGGCCCGTCGGCGACCACCCGGCCCCCGGCCATGACCACGACCCGGTCGGCGACCGCGTCGGCCTCCTCGAGGTGGTGGGTGGCGAAGACGACGGTGGTGCCGCGGGCGGCGAGCTCGCGCATCGTCGTCCAGAAGGCGCGGCGGCCCTCGACGTCCATGGCCGAGGTGGGTTCGTCGAGCAGCAGCAGCGGCGGCTGACCGGCCAGCGCGAGCGCCAGCAGCACCCGCTGCCGCTGGCCGCCGGACAGCGCGTCGACGTCGCGGCCGAGCAGCCCGCCGATGCCGGTGGTGGCGACCAGGTCGTCGAGCGGCCACGGGTTGGGATAGCTGCGGCGGACCAGGTGCAGCACCTCACCGACGCGCGCCTGCCCGGGCAGGCCGCCGTGCTGGAGCATCGCGCCGACGCAGCCCGCGCGGACGGCGTCGGCCGGGGTGCGGCCGAGCACCCGGACGGTGCCCGCGTCGGGGTGCAGCAGCCCGAGGACGGCGCTGACGGTGGTGGACTTGCCCGCGCCGTTCGGGCCGAGCAGCGCGACCGTCTCGCCGCGGCCGACGTGCAGGTCGAGGCCGTCGACGGCGAGCACGTCGCCGTGGCGGACGGTCAGGTCGGTGAAGGTGAGAGCGTCGGGGGACACGCGACGAGCGTGCTGGTCAGGACCCGGTCGGCTGTAGTGCAGGACGTCGCGACCTCGTTCTGACATCTGTCATCGGCGCGGACGTGTCGGGCCGAGTTGACATGTCGGACATGTCCGACACATCATGGAGGTGTGCCGGACGACGAGCTCTTCCTCGCGCTGGCCCACCCGGTGCGTCGGCGGCTGCTGCAGATCCTCGCCGAGGGACCACGGACAGCGGGTGACCTGGCCGGGCAGTTCGACCTGAGTCGCCCCGCGGTCGCCGAACACCTCCAGGTGCTGCGGCGGGCCGCCCTGGTCCGCGACGAACCGGTGGGGCGTCAGCGGCGCTACCACCTCACGGCCGAGCCGCTGGCCGAGGTCGAGGACTGGCTGCACCCGTTCGAGCACTTCTGGCGTGCGCGTCTGCGCTCGCTCGCCGACGTCGCCGAGGAGGACACGTGACCGGGACCGACGAGAGCGCCCGCACGGGCAGCATCGAGGTCGACCAGTTCGTCGACGCCGACCCAGCCCGGGTGTGGCAGACCATCACCGAGCCGGACCTGCTCGCGCGGTGGTGGGCGCCCGGGGACATCGCCCCGCGCGTGGGTCACCGGTTCCACCTCGACATGCCCGGCTGGGGTGCGGTGCCGTGCGAGGTGCTCGAGGTGGTCGAGCCCGAACGGCTCGTCTACACGTTCAACGAGACGTGGACGCTCACGTGGCGGCTCGTCCCCGAGGGCAGGGGGACGCGGCTGCTGCTGCACCACACCGGCTTCGACCTCGAGCAGAAGCGCGACCGGCACGCGCTCGACCGCATGGGCCCCGGCTGGCGGGACGTCGTCCTGCCGCGTCTGGCCGGGGTGGCCGCGGAGCCCCGGGTCTGAGAAAGGACCCCTTTGCCCCCCACCACTCGCAAGCTCGCGGCGGGACCCTGCAAGGGGGCCGGTTCAGTCCGTGAGGTCGCGCACCAGGGCGTCGGCGAGCAGGCGGCCGCGGTCGGTGAGGACGGCGCGGCCGGCGGCGTGCGCGGTCGGCTCGAGCAGCCCGCGGTCGACGGCGTCGGCGGCGCGGGCCCGGCCGACCTCCGACAGCGCGGTCAGCGGCAGCCCCTCGCGCAGCCGCAGGCCGAGCATGACGGTCTCCAGCGCGCGGTCGTCGTCGTCGAGCAGCTCGGTGTCCTGGACCGGGCTCTCCCCGTGCAGCAGCCGGCCGGCGTACGCGGCCGGGTGCTTGACGTTCCACCAGCGCAGCCCGCCGACGTGGCTGTGCGCGCCGGGCCCGACGCCCCACCAGTTGGCGTTGGCCCAGTACAGCTCGTTGTGCCGGCAGCGGGCGGCCT
>DASQXT010000078.1:0-13129 GCA_035639575.1 Geodermatophilus sp. | reverse complement strand
CGTGGGGAACTTCCACCACGGCGCGACGTACTCGGTGGGACGGCGCCCGGCCCGCTTCTCGATCAGCTCGATGCAGCGGTCGAGCACCGCCGACTCCTGCTCGCGGCTCATCGCGATCGGGTTCTCGTGGCTGTAGCCGTGCACGCCGATCTCGTGGCCGGCCGCCACGCAGGCGTCGAACTGCTCTGGGAACGTGTCGATGGAGTGGCCCGGCCAGAAGAACGTCTGGGTCAGCCCCTCGCGGCGGAACAGCTCGAGGATGCGCGGCACCCCCACCTCGCCGGCGAACAGCCCGCGCGAGATGTCGTCAGGGGAGTCCTCCCCGCCGTAGGACCCCAGCCACCCGGCGACGGCGTCGATGTCGACGCCGAAGGACACGAAGATCTCCTTGGCCACGCCCGTTCCCCTCTCGATGTCCCGGTGCCTACAGCCGGTCTCGGTGCCTACAGCCGGCCGGCGAGGACCCGCCCCGGGTCCTGCGGGTCCAGCGCCAGCGCGGCGGCCAGCAGCAGCCGCCCCTGCCACGGGCTCAGGTCGCCGCCGAACAGGGCGCCGTCGCGCGCCAGGCTGGCGCCGCCCCCGGCGTAGAGCGGGACGACCGGGCCCGACGGCACCCGCGAGCACACCAGGACCGGCACGCCGGACGCCACCAGCTCGGCCGCCGTGGCGGCCACCGGCGGCGGGACGTTGCCCGCCCCGAAGGCCTCCAGCACGACCCCGGCGGCGCCGGCCGCGACCGCGGCGTGCAGCAGGGCGTCGTCCGACCCCTGGGCGCAGGCGACGACGTCGACCCGCGGCAGCTCGGCGGCCAGGTCCAGCGGCAGCGCCGGCGGCCGCGGCGGCCGTCCCAGGGGGACGACGGCCCCGCTCGCCACCCGCAGCACCGGTCCGCGGCCGGGGGCGCCGAAGGCCGCGCCGCGCAGGGTCTCCACCTTGCGCACCCCGCGGGCGGCGAAGACCAGGCCGTCGAAGGCGAGCAGCGCGCCGAGGTCCCGGGCCGCGGGGTCGGCGGCGACCCGGAGCGCGTCGGCGAGGTTCGCCGGGCCGTCGGGGGCCGGCGCGTCGAACGGCCGCTGCGCGCCGGTGAAGACCACCGGCCGCGGGTCGTCGTGCACCAGGTCGGCCAGGAACGCCGACTCCTCCATCGTGTCCGTGCCGTGGGTGACGACGACGCCGTCGACGCCGTCGGCCAGGTGCTCCCGCACCTCGCGGAGCAGCCCCCGCACGTCCGCGCCGGTGAGCGCGAAACTCGGCACCGTCGTGAGGTCGCTGACGGTGACCTCGAGGCCCGGGAGCGGCCCGGCCGAGGCCAGCAGCTCGGCAGCCGGCGTGGTGGCCGACAACCCCCCGTCGGTGCGGCGGCTGGCGATCGTGCCCCCGGTCGCCAGCAGGTGGACCCGTGCCACGGCACCCTCCCGTCCTCGCACCCGACCTCCCGCGGAGGCCCCAGGTGACCACGACGCGCCGAGCGACGCACCTCGGGGAGCGGTGTGAGCAGATCCACCCTCGGCGCTGACCTGCGCAGCTGCCGGACCGGTCCGTCCCAGGGCTTGACGGCGCTCCGCGGCACTCACCTAGAGTTCTGAACCGGACACCGCCCGTCATGGGGGGCCGCACGCCGCGGGGGCCACGGGGCTCTCGCGTCGCGCGGTGCGGGGGTGCCCCGCCGGAGCGCTCCGTCGCCCGGACCACCGCTGCCCGGGTGCTCGGAGCCCGGGGGCGCCCGACGCCCGCACGCACTGGAGAACGCTCGCATGCACCACCCTGCCCTCCGGCGTCGCCCCTCCGCTGGAGCCCGCCGGTGACGACGGTCCTCGACCGGCCGCGCGTCTCGGACCTCACCGGCGAGATCCCCGTGCCGGTCATCCGCCGGGCCGCGCCCTCGACCCGCGCGCAGGCGGTGGCCTGGACGGCGCTGCACGCGCTCCTCGCCGCCGCCCCGCTGGCCCTCTGCGCCACCGCCGTCCGGCCCGGGCGCGGCTTCCTCGTCGACCTGTCCGTGGCGCTGGGCTTCCTGGCTCTCTCGGTGATGGGGCTGCAGTTCGCCCTGGCCGCGCGGTTCTCCCGCGCCACGGCCCCGTTCGGCATCGACGCCGTCCTGCGCTACCACAAGCAGATGTCGGCGCTGTCGGTGCTCGCGGCGTTCGGGCACCCGGTGCTGCTGTTCCTCGCCGACGACCGCTACCTGGTGCTGCTCGACGTCGTCGACGCGCCGCTGCGGGCCCAGTTCGCCTGGCTGTCGGTGCTGGCGCTCGGGCTGCTCATGGTGACCTCGATCTGGCGGCGGGCGCTGCGGATCCCGTACCAGGTCTGGCACGTGCTGCACTCGCTGCTCGGCGTCACCATCGTGCTGGCCGGCCTGGGGCACGCCTTCCTCGTCGACAACTGGATGAGCGCGCCGTGGGTGCGGCTGGGGTGGCTGGTCTACGCCGCGGCGTTCCTGTGGCTGGCGGTGTGGGTCCGGCTGGTCAAGCCGCTGCGGCTGTGGCGCCGTCCCTGGCGGGTGGTGGAGCTGTGGCCCGAGCCCGGCGGCGCCGTGACCGTCGGCCTGGAGCCCGCGCACCGGCACGGCGGGCGGCCGTGGTCGTTCACGGCCGGGCAGTTCGCCTGGATCCTCCCCGGCCGGGTGCCCTTCACCCCGACCTACCACCCGTTCTCGATCTCCTCGAGCGCGCTGCGGCCCCGCGTGGAGTTCACGATCAAGCAGGTCGGCGACTTCACCTCCTCCATCCGGAGGCTGCGGGTGGGCGACACCGTGTACGTCGACGGTCCGCACGGCTCGTTCACCCTCGACCGGCACCCGGGCATGGGCTACGTCTTCCTGGCCACGGGCGTCGGCGTCACGCCGTTCCTCAGCATGCTGGCCACGCTGGCCGACCAGGGCGACCGGCGTCCGGTGTGGCTGTTCCTCGGGAACCGCAGCGAGGACCAGATCACCGGCATCCGCCAGCTCGAGCGGCTCAAGGGCCGGCTGGACCTGCGGGTGGTGCACGTGATCAGCCGGGCGTCCGAGGGCTGGCCGGGCGAGCGCGGCCGCATCGACGCCGCGCTGCTGGGCCGCCACCTGCCGCCGCACGCGCGCTCGCTGCAGTACTTCGTCTGCTCCCGCGAGGAGACGGTGCGGGCGGTCCGCGCCTCGCTCGGCGAGCTGGGCGTGCCCGCGGACCGGGTGCACAGCGAGCAGTTCGGGATGGTCTGACGTGCGCGCCGACGGACCGGCCTCGGCGGCCTGGGTGGTCAGCGGCGTGCTGCTGGCCCTCTGCGTGCTCTGGGCCCTCCTGCAGACCTGACCGGCCGGGGAGCGCGGTCGCTCCGACTGTGCCGACAATCCACTCCGGAACCGTCCGCACAGCCTGAGGAGACCCGGTGGCGACCTTCAGTTCCGCCCCGCTGACCCCGACCGCCTTCCTCGACCGCTCCGCACGGGTGTTCCCCGAGCGCACCGCGGTGGTCGACGGCGACCGGCGGTTCACCTACCGCGAGTTCGCCGACCGCTCGCGCCGGCTCGCCGGGGCCCTGGCGGCCCGGGGCGTCTCACCCGGTGACCGGGTGGCCGCGCTGTGCACGAACAGCTCGGCGATGCTCGAGCTGCACAACGGCGTGCCGTGGGCCGGTGCTGTCCTGGTCCCGCTCAACACCCGGCTGAAGGCGGGGGAGCTGGAGTACATCCTGCGGCACTCCGGCGCCGCGGTCCTCGTCGCCGACGCCGCGTTCGCCGCGACCGCCACCGAGGTCGCCGCGGCGGTCGGGATCCCGGTCGTGGTGGCCGGCGGGGACGCCGACGGCTACGAGCAGGAGCTGGCCTCGGCCGAGCCCCTGGCGCGGCCGTGCGCGGACGAGGAGGGGCTGCTGGCGCTGAACTACACCTCCGGCACCACCGGCCGGCCCAAGGGCGTCATGTACAGCCACCGGGGCGCCTACCTGCAGGCGATGGCGATGGCGCTGCACACCGGGCTGCGACCGGGCAGCCAGTACCTGTGGACCCTGCCGATGTTCCACTGCGACGGCTGGTGCTTCCCCTGGGCGGTGTCGGCCGGCGGCGCCACCCACGTGTGCCTGCCCCGGGTGGAGCCCGCCCGGATCTGGCAGCTGCTGCGCACCGAGGGCATCACCCACTTCAGCGCGGCGCCGACCGTGCTGACCATGATCGCCAACGCCGAGGAGGCGGAGGCCGGCCCGGTCTCCCCGCGGGTCGCGGTGCAGACCGGCGGCGCGCCGCCCACCCCGACCCTGCTGGCCCGGATGTCCGCGCTCAACATGGACGTCACCCACCTGTACGGACTCACCGAGACCTACGGGCCGGTGGCGGTCAACCAGTGGCACCCGGAGTGGGACGACCTCCCGGACGAGCGGCAGGCCGAGCTCAAGGCGCGCCAGGGTGTCCCCAACGTGGTGGCCCAGCCGCTGCGGGTCGTGGGGGAGGACGGCGCGGACGTGCCCCGTGACGGGGAGACGCTCGGGGAGATCGTCGCCCGCGGGAACGACGTCATGCTCGGCTACTACCAGGACGAGGAGGCGACAGCGAAGGCGACGCTGCCGGGGCCGGACGGCGGACCCGGCTGGTTCCGCACCGGGGACCTCGCGGTCGTCCACCCGGACGGCTACCTGGAGATCCGGGACCGCAGCAAGGACATCATCATCTCCGGCGGCGAGAACATCTCCTCGGTCGAGGTCGAGCGGGCCCTGGACGCCCACCCCGCCGTCCTGGAGTCCGCCGTGGTCGCCGAGCCCCACGAGAAGTGGGGGGAGGTCCCGGTCGCCCACGTGTCGCTGCGGCCCGGCAGCGAGGTGACCGACGAGGAGCTCGCGGCCTTCGTGCGGTCGCGGCTGGCCGGGTTCAAGGTCCCCAAGCGGTTCGTCTACGGGGACCTGCCGAAGACCTCCACCGGCAAGGTGCAGAAGAACCTGCTGCGCGAGCGCACCTCCGGCTGATCCTCAGACGGCGGCGGTCCCGATCAGGCCCTTGCGGGTGACCAGGCCGGCGAGCTCCTCCTCCGGCATCCCGTCGGTCCCCTCCGGCCGGCGGGGGACGACCATGTACCGGGACTCGGCGCTGGCGTCCCACACGCTGATCCGCGTCCGGGCCGGCAGCTCGAGCCCGAACTCCCGCAGCACGCCGCGCGGGTCCCGGACGACCCGGGAGCGGTAGGCCTCGCTCTTGTACCAGGCCGGGGAGGGGCCGAGCAGCGCGATCGGGTAGCAGGAGCACAGCGTGCAGACCACCACGTTGTGCTCGTCCTCGGTGTTGGCCACGACCTTCAGCCGCTGCTCCTGCAGCCCGCCGGACATCGACAGCCCGAGCTCCCGGATCGCGGCGTTGGCGTCGGCCAGCAGCCGGTCCCGGAAGTCCGGGTCCACCCAGGCCCGCGCGGTGATCCGGGCACCGTTGGCCGGGGAACCCCCGGCGAGGAACTCGTCGATGCGCCGGTCGATCTCGCCGTCGTCGACGAGGCCGCGCGCCTCCAGGAGGGCCTCGACGTGCCGGACCCGCTCGGAGATCGCCGAGCTGCCGTGGTGGTCCCCGCTCATGGTGTCCCTCCCTGGGGGTCGGCGGGCTCCAGGTAGTCCTCCCAGAGCTCCACGGTGACGGCGTGGTCGCCGTTCCCGAACAGGTCCGCGGCGGCGAACCGCACGTGGTAGACGGCCTGCGTCGTGCCGGGCAGGCCGCGGGCCCGGTCGTCGGCGAGGGGGTGGTGCCCGGCGAGCTCCACCACCCGGCCGACCGCGCCGCGGGCGTACCGCGGCAGCCGGGTGTGCCACGCCGGGTCGGCGGTGCTCGTCCGCACCGCGTCCCCGGGGGCGAACCGGTCAGCCACCGGCCGGCTCCTCCGGGGTGGCCAGTTCCTCCGGTGTCGCCACGCCCTTCTCGACGAGCAGGGTCGTGATGGCCGTGAACCACTTCTCGTAGTACGAGCTCGACAGGTAGGCGTCCGGCGGCATCCGCTCGATGGCGTCGCGGAACTCGTCGAGGTTGTAGACGCCGCGCCGGATCAGCGCCGCGTTGAGGGCCAGGACGTGCGCTTCCCAGTCGGCGTGGAAGGCCGGCTCGTCGGGCTCCTCGACGATCGCGGGGAAGCCCACCATGCCGCCGACGTCGTTGATGCGGCTCACCCCGCGTTCCTACGCCGACGCCGCCGCTCCCGTCCAGCTCGACGGGCGGCCCGGCCGGGCCAGGAGCAGGCTGGGCCCCTGGACCGCGACCGTCCCGACGCCCGAGGAGTCGCCGTGCCGCGTCGACGCACCGTCGTCACCGCCCTGACCGCCGCCGTCCTGGCCGGGGTGGCCCCGGCCGGCACCGCGGTCGCCGCACCCGGGGACGCCGCCGCCCCGCCGCCGGAGAAGGTGCCCCGCGCGGTCGGGACCGGCGGCGCGGTCGCCACGGTCGACCCCGACGCCACCCGGGTCGGCCTGGAGGTGCTGGCCGCGGGCGGCAACGCCGCCGACGCGGCGGTCGCCGCGGCCGCCGCGCTGGGCGTGAGCGAGCCCTACTCGGCGGGCGTGGGGGGCGGCGGCTTCTTCGTCTACTACGACGCCGCGACCGGGGAGGTCAGCACGGTCGACGGCCGGGAGACCGCGCCGCAGGCGATGGGGGCCGACGCCTTCCTCGGGGAGGACGGCGAGCCCCTGCCCTTCGACGAGGCGGTGACGAGCGGGCTGTCGATCGGCACGCCGGGCACCCCGCTGACCTGGCAGCGGGTGCTCGACGAGTTCGGCACGCTCTCGCTGGCGGAGGCGCTGGAGGGCGGCACCAAGCTGGCCGAGGACGGCTTCGTCGTCGACGAGACGTTCCGCCAGCAGACCGCCGAGAACGAGGAGCGGTTCCGCCGCTTCACACCCACCGCCGAGCTGTTCCTCCCCGGCGGCGCGCTGCCCGAGGTCGGCTCGGTGTTCCGCAACCCCGACCTCGCGCGCACCTACGAGCTGCTGGCCGCGAAGGGGGTCGAGGCCTTCTACACCGGTGAGCTGGGCGAGGACGTCGTGCGCACCGCCCAGGAGCCCCCGCTGGCCGACGGCGCCGCGCCGGTGCGGGCCGGACTGCTGGAGGAGTCCGACCTCGCCGCGTACGACGCGCCGCTGCGGGAACCGACCCGCGTCGACTACCGCGGGCTGCAGGTCTACGGGATGGCGCCGCCGTCCAGCGGTGGCTCGACCGTCGGCGAGGCCCTGAACGTGCTGGAGGGCTCCGACCTGGCGACCCTCCCCGAGGTCGACGTCCTGCACACCTACCTGGAGGCGAGCGCGCTGGCCTTCGCCGACCGCAACGCCTACGTCGGCGACCCCGCCTACACCCAGGTGCCGCTGGCCGAGCTGCTCTCCGACGGCTTCGCCGCCGAGCGGGCCTGCCTGATCGACCCGGACCGGGCGGCGCCCAAGCCGGTGCCGGCGGGCGTCCCGGACGGCGAGTACGGCCCGTGCCCGGCCGCGGCCGCCGCCACCGACGACGGCGGCCCGGAGGGGCCGTCGACGACGCACCTCACCGTGGCCGACGCCGAGGGCAACGTGGCCGCCTACACGCTGACCATCGAGCAGACCGGGGGCAGCGGGATCACCGTCCCCGGCCGCGGTTTCCTGCTGAACAACGAGCTGACCGACTTCACCTTCGCGCCCGCCGACCCGACCCGTCCCGAGCCGAACCTGCCCGCTCCGGGCAAGCGGCCGCGCAGCAGCATGGCGCCGACGGTCGTGCTGCAGGACGGCGAGCCGCTGCTGGCCCTCGGCTCGCCCGGCGGCGCCACGATCATCACCACCGTGCTGCAGACGCTGGTGGACCGGCTCGACCGCGGCGCCGACCTGGTCGACGCCATCGCGGCCCCGCGGGCCAGCCAGCGCAACGCCGCGACGGCCGACGCCGAGCCGGCCTTCCTCGACGCGTACGGCGCCGAGCTCACCGCCCGCGGGCACGCCTTCACGCCGGTCGACGAGATCGGGGCCGCCACCGGGGTGGAGTTCCTGCCCGACGGCCGGCTGCTGGCCGCGGCCGAGACCGTGCGGCGCGGCGGCGGCAGCGCGGGGGTGGTGCAGCCGAGCGACGGCTGACCCTCCGGTCACCTCCCGGGCGAGCGTCGCCGGCCGAGCTGCACCAGCACCGCCACGGCCAGCAGCAGCGCCCACCCCGCCTGGACGGCGACCAGCAGCGGGGTCGGGCCGCCGGTGACCAGCGCGGCGAGCAGCGGCAGGCTGCCGACGACGCCGACGTCCACGCCCTGCACGAGCGTGGCGCCGACCCCGGCCGGCAGCACGCCCATCGGGGTGGAGACCACCGGGCCGGACCAGTCCGGGTCCGGTCGCAGCGCCCCGCGCAGCGCCGCGGCCGCCCACACCGGCGCCGCGGCCAGCCCGAGCAGCGCCCAGCTGCCCAGGAGTCCCGTGCCGACGCCCAGCAGCACCCCGCTGAGGGTGCAGACCACCGTGGTCGCGGCCAGCGGGACGACGGCGCGGCTGCGCACCACGGCCGCGGCCGACAGGGCGAACAGCCGGTCCAGCTCCGGCGCGCCGTGCGCCTCCCGCGCGGCCCGCCCGGCCGCCGTCGCGGCCAGCCCCCAGCCGAGCAGGCAGCCGGCCCAGACCGCGGGCGGCAGCGCGCCCAGCCCCTCGGTGCGGGCGACGACGACCGGGACGGCGGCGGCGACGGCGAGCTGGCCGAGCTGCCACCGGCCGCGGGCGAGGACGGCGAGGTCGGCGGCGACGACCGCCTGCCAGGGGCGGCGCACCGGGCGGAAGCGGCGGCTGCGGCGCGGCGGCCGGTCCCGGCCGGCCAGCGCGCGGCCCAGCTGCCGGGTGTCCAGCGAGAGCAGGGAGCCGCCGGCGTCGCGGGCCGTCGCCCCGCCGGCGAGCAGCCGGCCGGCGTCCAGCCGGCCGAGGCCCCGGTCGGCCGGCACGAGGAGGGCCGCGGCGGCGACCGCGGCGACCGCCAGGGCCCAGCCCGGCGGGGCCCCGGCGACCGGGACGCCGACCGGCCGCCCGTCCGCCGCGGCGAGGGTGCCGGCCAGCGCGGGGACGACCGCTGCCGCGCCCGCGACCGCACCGGCGGCCCCGGCCACACCGCGGCCGCGGCGCCGGGTCTGCAGCAGCGCCGTCCCGCCGACCGCGGCGACGGCCAGCACGACCGCCGCGCCCAGGCCGTCCAGCACCGAGGCCGCCGTCGGCGCGGCGGCGGCCCCGAACACCAGCGGCAGCGCCAGCAGCACGGCGAGGGCCCCGGCGGCGAGGGTCAGCCGGGCCAGCTCGCCGCGCAGCAGGCCGCGGCGGTCGGCGGGCAGCGGCAGCCACCACGCGGCGGCCGCCGGCGTGGCGCTCACCGGCCCCAGCCGGGCCAGGACGACGACCACGCAGGCCAGCGCGACCAGCGCCAGGGCGGCGGAGGTGAGCGGGGCGGGCAGCGTCGTCCCGGTGACCGGCGCGCCGGCCAGCGCGATCCGCTCGCGCAGCGAGGCCAGGCTGCCGCCGGCGACGGCCACGCCGATCCCGGCGGTGACGAGCCCGCCCCAGGCGTCGGAGAGCCGCTCGCCCAGCGTGGTCTGCGCCCGCGCCGCCGTCGCCCGGCGGGTCCAGCGACGCACCGCCGCACCGTCCAGCGGCGCGGCCACCCCGGTCGCCACCGCTCAGAGCTCCGCGATGCGGCCGGCGGCCTCGGCCGGGGTCAGCAGCCGGCAGGCGTCGTCGGCCACCACGAGGACCTCGTCGGCGACCGTCCCGACCACGTCGGCGTCGTGGCTGGCGAGGAGCACGGCGGTGCCGGCGTCCCGCAGCGCGGCGAGCCGGGCGGCCAGCCGGGCCCGCATGCCGGCGTCGAGCCGGCGCTCGGGCTCGTCGAGCACCAGCAGCCGGGCCGGGCGGACGAACGCGGCCGCCAGGGCCAGCCGACGCCGCTGACCGGAGGAGAGCTCCGAGGGCAGCGCGTCGGCGCGCTCACCGAGGCCGAAGGCCGCGACCTCGGCGTCCACGACCTCCTCGGCCGCGGCCACCCCGTGCCCGCGCGCGGTCAGCAGCAGGTGCTCGCGGCCGGTGAGCGAGACGAAGAAGGCGTCGTCGTCCAGGACGGCGGCGACGTCGCGCCGGAAGGCCGCCGACCGCTCGTCGACCGGCGCGCCGGCGAAGGCGACGGTGCCGTCGAGCGGCTCCAGCAGGCCGACCAGCGTGCGCAGCAGCGTGGACTTGCCCGAGCCGTTCGGGCCGACGACGGCCACGGCGCGGCCGGCGGCCAGGCGCAGGTCGACCGGGGCGCACACGGGGGCGCTCCCGTGTCCCACGGAGAGGTGCTCGGCGACGAGCAGGTCGGGCCGGCGCGCGGTGCGGTCCATCGGCGACCAACCTAGGCGCAGCCGGCGCCATCCCCGACCGGCGCGGCGATGACTCCCCGCGGGCACGGAAGTCGGTAGACACGGGGCAGCAGGAACGACGGGAGGACGGCATGGCCGAGACGACGTCCGCGGACGGCACGACGATCGCCTACGACAGCTGGGGCGACGGGCCCCTGGTCGTGGTGGTCGGAGGCGCGTTCAACGACCGGGGGACGTGGGCGCAGCTGGCTCGGGCGCTGGCCGACCAGGGGTTCCGCGCGGTGTCCTACGACCGCCGGGGCCGCGGGAGCAGCGGGGACACCCAGCCGTACGCCCTGGAGCGCGAGTTCGAGGACCTCGCCGCGGTCATCGACGCGGCAGGGCGGGACCGGACGGTGTGTGCCCACGGCGTCTCCTCGGGTGGCGCGCTGCTGCTCCGGGCCGTGGCCGCCGGGGTGCCGGTGACGCGGCTGTCGGTGCTCGAGCCGCCCTTCCGGGTGGAGGGTGCGCCCCCGGCACCGGAGCGCTACATCGAGACGCTGCAGGGCTACGTCGACGCCGGCGACCGGGCCGGCCTGGTCGAGTACTTCCAGACCCGGGTCGTCGGGCTCCCGGCCGAGGTGGTGGCCGGGTTCCGGGGGACGCCGATGTGGCACGCCCTGGAGGAGATGGCCCCCACGCTGCGCTACGACGGGCTGGCCCTGGGCGGCGACGACCACTCCCTGCCGGTCGACCTGCTGGCGCGCATCGACGTGCCGGTGCTGGCGGTGACGAGCACCGGCACCTCGCTGCCCTGGATGGGGCGGGCCACCGAGGAGGTGGCGGCCGAGCTGCCCGTCGGTCAGTTCGCCCGCCTCGAGGGCGGCTTCCACGAGGTGCCGGTCGAGGTCCTCGCGCCCACGCTCGCGGATTTCTACCGGCGGGGCTGACCGCGCCGGTTCCCGGGCGCGTGCCCACGGCCCAGGATGGCCGCATGGACGCCGACCCCGGGCTCGGACCCGACCTCGGACAGGACCTCGAGCCGGACCTCGAACCCGACCTGGACGGCTTCCTGCTGGCCCGGATCGCCGAGGACCAGCGGCTGGCGGCCGAGGCCGCCCAGGCGAGCGGCCGCGAGTCCTGGGCCGGTGGCGTGACCGCGCCGGACGGCGCCGCCGAGCACGTCGCCCACCACGACCCGGCGCGGGTGCTCGCCGAGTGCGCCGCCAAGCGCCGGCTCGTGCTGGCCTGCCGCGACGTCCGGCCCGACCTGCGGCTGCTCGGCGCCCGCCCGCAGGGTCTGGACTTCCCGCTCGCCCCCACCGACCAGCACCAGCTGGCCGCGCTGACCCTGGCGCTGCTCGCGCTGCCCTACGCCGCGCACCCGGACTACCGGCCGGCCTGGCGCCCCTGACCGCGATGAGTCCGGCCCGCCCGCGGGGTCGGTACCGCGACAGGAGGCGACCCCGGGAGGCACGGTGCGCACGCTCGCGATCACCCAGAACGCGACGGTCGACGGCGCGGTGGAGCTGCTCGGCGACTGGTTCTCCCCGCAGGGGCAGACCGGGGTGGACGACTCGGACCTGGTCGAGGAGATCCACCGCCAGGACCAGCGCGCCGACGCCCTCCTCCTCGGCCGGCGGACGTTCGAGGACTTCCGCGGCTACTGGCCGGGGCGGGCCGACGACCCGAGCGGCATCAGCGCCTACCTGGACCGGGTGCAGAAGTACGTCGTCTCCGCGACGCTGACCGAGCCCGGCTGGCAGCACACCACCGTGCTGGACGGCGACCCGGTCGAGCAGGTGCACGCCCTCAAGGAGCAGCCCGGCGCCGACATCGTCGTCACCGGCAGCATCACCCTGTGCCACGCGCTGATCGGCGCCGGGCTGGTCGACGAGTACCGGCTGTTCACGTACCCCGCCGTCCAGGGCCGCGGCCGGCGGCTGTTCCCCGACGGCGCCGGGGCGGAGCGGCTGCGGCTGGTCGAGTGCCGGGGCTTCCGCAACGGCGTGGCGTACTCCCGCTACACCCGGGCGTGACGCCCGCCGCCGCCCGCGCGTGGGCGGCGGGCCCGGCTCAGCGGTGCAGCAGCTCCCCGAAGGCCGCGCAGGTCTCGTCGACGGCGGCCTGCGCCGCCGGGGACACCGCGCCCATGGCGAAGAAGCCGTGGATCAGCCCGTCGTACCGGCGGACCCGGACCTCCACCCCCGCGGCGCGCAGCGCCTCGCCGTAGGCCTCGCCCTCGTCGCGCAGCGGGTCGTACTCCGCGGTGACGACGACCGCCGGCGGCAGGCCGGAGAGGTCGGCGGCGTGCAGCGGGGACAGCCGCGGGTCCTTGGCGTCGTCCCAGGCGCCGGCGTAGTGGCCGTAGAACCAGTCCATGGTCGGCTGCTCGAGGAAGTAGCCGCGGGCGTTCTCGGTGCGCGAGGCATAGTCGCCGAGCGCGTCGACCGCCGGGTAGATGAGCAGCTGCGCGGTGAGCGGGGTGCCCTCGGCGGTCAGCTGCTGGGCGACGACGGCGGCGAGGTTGCCGCCCGCGCTGTCGCCGGCCACGGCCAGCCGGTCGTCCCCGCCCAGCTCGCGGCGGTGCGCGGCGATCCAGCGGGCGGCGGCGACGGCGTCCTCGGCCGCAGCGGGGAAGGGGTGCTCGGGGGCGAGCCGGTAGTCGACGGCGACGACGACCGCGCGGGCACCGCGGCAGATCTCGCGCACCGACTGGTCGTGGGTGTCGAGGTCGCCGATCACCCAGCCGCCGCCGTGGAAGAACGCGACGGTGGGGAAGGGGCCCTCGCCCTCGGGCCGGTACACGCGGGCGCGCAGGTCACCCTCGGCGCCGGGCACGGTGGTGTCCTCGACCGCCCCGACCGGCG
>DASQXT010000077.1:0-6530 GCA_035639575.1 Geodermatophilus sp. | reverse complement strand
TCACCGTCCCCCGGGAGCCGCGGTACCCGAGCGCCCCACCCTCGACGTAGAGGACGCCGCCGCCCCTGGGATCGACCGACGGGGCGGCGACGGCGTCCGCGATGTCCACGAGCAGGCTCGGGACGGTCTTCCGTGCGCCGGCGTCCGCCTCCGGCGCGAGTGCCGCCGGGTCAGCGCAGCCGGACGGGCAGCCGGGTCAGGCCGCGCATCAGGATGCTCTGCCGCCAGGTCAGCTCGGCGGGGTCGACGGCGAGGGCCAGGTCGGGGAAGCGGTCGAGCAGGGTGCGGAACGCGATCTCGCCCTCGAGCCGGGCCAGCGGCGCGCCGAGGCAGTGGTGGATGCCGTGCCCGAAGGCCAGGTGCCCGGCCTCGCGGTGCAGGTCCAGCTCGTCGGGGTCGGCGTAGTGCTCCGGGTCGCGGTTGGCCGACGCCAGGGACACGAGCACCACCTCGCCGGCGGGGATGGTGGTGCCGCCGATCCCGACCGGCGCGGTCGTGTGCCGGAACGTGGCCAGGTTGACCGGCCCGTCGAAGCGCAGGAACTCCTCCACCGCGGCCGGCACCAGGTCGGGGTCGGCGCGCAGCTCCGCGAGCCGGTCGGGACGGCGCAGCAGCGCCAGCACCCCGTTGCCGATGAGGTTGACCGTCGTCTCGTGGCCGGCGACCAGCAGCAGGAAGGCCATCGACACGGTCTCGTCGGCCGAGAGCCGGTCGGCGTCCTCCGAGGCCGCGACGATCGCCGACAGCACGTCGTCCGAGGGATGTGCCCGCTTCTGCGCCACCAGGTCGGTCAGGTAGACGGCCATCGCCATGCCGGCGGCGGTGCGCTCGTCGACCGCGCCGTCGGAGGTCAGCATCGTGTTCGACCAGCGGCGGAACGACGTCCGCTCGGCGTCCGGCACGCCGAGCAGCTCGCAGATGACGCCCATCGGCAGGGGGAAGGCGAAGGCGTCCAGCAGGTCCGCCTCCGCGGGCCCGGCGGCCATCCGGTCGGCGAGCCGGCCGGCGATCGCCTCGATCCGCGGGTGGAGGGCGGCGATGGCCCGCACCGTGAAGGCCCGGCTGACCAGCTTGCGCAGCCGCGTGTGGTCGGGCGGGTCGGTGCTGAGCATGTGCCGGTTGAGCTCCTGGGTGAAGGCCACGCGGGAGCCCGACGGCAGCGGCTTGCTCTCCAGCACCCGGGCGAACCCGTCGGCGTCCTTGGCCAGCCGCGGGTCGGCGAGCGCCTCGCGGACGTCGTCGTACCGGGTCACCAGCCAGACCGGCATGCCGACCGGGGTGACCGCCCGCGCCACCGGCTCCTCGACCCGCAGCCGGGCGTACAGCGCATACGGGTCGGCGAAGAAGGCCGCGTCGAGCGGGACGACGGGGGCAGTGAGGTCCATCGACCGAGGGTCCCGGCACCGCCGAGCGCGCGCCAGGTGCCTAGGTCCTGCGTGGCGCGGACCCTGGACGGCCAGGTCAGCGCGCCACTACGGTCCCCGGCCACCACCGGCGCCCCGCGTGCCGACCACACCCGGCCGGCCCCGCCCGTGGCGTTCCCCGAACAGGCGCCCGTGCGGCGGCGCCGGTCAGGACCGTGCCCGTGTCCGAGTCCCCGAACGCAGCAGCTCCCCGCCGTCGCAGGCCGAGGTCGGCCGGTACGGCCGCGGCCGTCGTGACCCTGACCGCCCTGACGTCGGCCTGCGCGGCCGCCGGCGCCGCCGTGGCCGCGCCGGCTCCCGCCCCCGCGCCGGCCACGAGCACGCTGCCACCGGTCCCGCCCGGGCCGGCGCCGTCGCTGAGCCAGGAACAGGTCGACTCGGCGCTGAGCAGCCTGGACGGGCTGGTGACGGACGCCATGGACCGGACCGGGGTGCCCGGCGTGGCCGTCGCCGTCGTGTACCGGGACCAGGTCGTGTACTCCAAGGGCTTCGGGGTCCGGGAGGTCGGCAGGCCCGAGCCCGTCGACCCGGATACGGTGTTCCAGCTCGCCTCGGTGTCCAAGCCGCTGGCCTCGACCGTCGTCGCCGGCGTCGTCGGGCAGGGCGTCGTCGAGTGGGACCAGCCGGCCGGCCGGTACGACCCGTCCTTCGCGCTGAGCGACCCCTACGTCACCGAGCACGCCACCATCGCCGACCTGCTGTCGCACCGCAGCGGGCTGCACACGGGGGCGGGGGACCTGCTCGAGGACCTCGGCTTCGACCGGGACTACATCCTGAGCCACCTCGACCAGCACCCGCTGGACCCGTTCCGGTCCAGCTACGACTACAGCAACTTCGGGTACACGGCGGGCGCGGAGGCCGCGGCCGTCGCCACGGGGACGTCGTGGGAGGACCTGGCCGACCAGGTCCTCTTCGAGCCGCTGGGGATGACCGAGACCAGCTACCGCCACGAGGACTACGAGGCCGCGGCGGACAGGGCCGCCATCCACGTGCCGGCCGGCGACGGGACCTGGGTGGCCCGCTACACCCGCGACGCCGACGCCGAGGCGCCCGCCGGCGGTGCCAGCTCCTCGGTGCGGGACCTGGCCCAGTGGATCCGCCTGCAGCTGGGCAACGGTGTGTACGACGGCACCCAGGTGATCGACCCGGACGCGCTGGCGGTCACCCGCGTCCCGCACTCGGTCTCCAGCCCGCCGGCGTCCCCGGACGCCCGCGCCGGCTTCTACGGCCTGGGCTGGAACGTCTCCTCCGACGACCAGGGACGGCTGCAGATCGGGCACTCCGGCGCCTTCGACCTCGGCGCAGCCACCGCCGTGAACATGCTGCCCGTCGAGCAGCTCGGCATCGTGACCCTGACCAACGGGCACCCCGAGGGGATCCCCGAGGCCATCAACGCCGGCTTCTTCGACGTCGCGCAGCACGGGCAGCAGACCGTCGACTGGCTCACCTTCACCTCCGGGATCTTCGCCCAGATCGAGCAGGCCGACGCCCCCGAGACCGACTGGTCGCAGCCGCCGGCCGACCCGCAGCCGGCGCGCGACCTCGCCGCCTACACCGGCACCTACGCCAACGCCTACTACGGGCCGCTCACCGTCACCGCCGACGGCGACCGCCTCAGCATGACGATGGGCCCGGCGGAGGCGCCGACGACGTTCCCGCTGACCCATCACTCCGGCGACGTCTTCACCTTCGAGTCGATCGGCGAGAACGGCAACGGCCTGGCCGGTGCCCTGTTCGCCGTCGACGGGGGCGGGACGGCGGCGAGCGTGCGGCTGGACTTCTACGACCGCGAGGGGTTGGGCACCTTCACCCGCGGGTGACCCCGGACGGCGCCCCCGACCGCACCGGGCGGGGGCGCCGCCGGGTCAGCCCGAGTGCGCCGGGGCGCGCCGGGCGAAGGCCGGCGCGTGCTCGGGTCGCAGCCCCACGCCGATCAGGTACGCCGGGACGACGGAGAGCTGGGGGAACCGCTGCACCAGCGCGAGCACCGGCTTCGGCGGCCCGGCGCGCCGTCCCTCGACCAGCGGGCCCACGAAACCGCGGTGCAGCGCCCGCTGCAGGGTCTGCACGGCCACGGTCGGCAGGAGCCGGCGGGTGCGCACGGCGGCCAGGTCGGAGGGGCGCACGGTCCCGTTGCGCAGCCGTTCGGCCAGCAGGGTCGCGGCGGCCACGGCGTCCTGGACGGCGAGGTTGATGCCCACACCGCCGACCGGCGACATCGCGTGCGCGGCGTCCCCGATGCACAGCAGCCCGTCGACGTGCCACCGCACGAGCCGGTCGACCCGCACGTCGAGGTGCTTGACGTCGTCCATCGAGCGCAGCGCGTCCAGCCGGTCCCGGAACTCGGGGATGAGCTCGGCGACGTCCGCGCGGAACGCCTCGATGCCGCGGGCCCGCAGCTGCGCGTCGGTGCCCTTGCGGCCGATGTAGGCGACCTGCAGGAACGTCTCGCGCGGGATGACCACGGCGAACCGGCCGGGCGCCGCGTGCGGGGCCAGGGCGGAGGGGCGGTCGTCGGGCAGCCGGGGGACGCGGAACCACCAGGCGTCGATGGGGACGGGGAACTCCCGCGGCCGCAGCCCCGCCAGCCGCCGGGCGAGGGAGTGCCGGCCGTCGCAGGCCACCGTCAGGTCGGCCCGGATCTCGCCGGTGTCGCCGTCCGCCGTCCGGTACCGCACGCCGCGGACCCGGCCGTCCTCGCGGAGGAGGTCGGTCATCTCGGTCGACATCCGCAGGGTGAACGTCGGCTCGCGCCGCCCGGCGTCGGCGAGCAGGTCGAGCAGGTCCCACTGCGGCGTCATCGCGATGTAGGGGTAGGGCACGTGCAGGCGGCGGAAGTCCCCGAGGGTCACGGTGCGCCCGTCGGCCATCGGGATGACCACCTGCTCGACCTCCGTGTGCGGCAGCCGGTCGAACTCCTCGGCCAGGCCCAGCTCGTCGAGCAGCTGCAGCGTCGAGGGGTGCACGGTGTCGCCGCGGAAGTCGCGCAGGAAGTCGGCGTGCTTCTCCAGCACCGTCACCTCGATGCCGGCGCGGGCCAGCAGCAGGCCCAGCACCATGCCGGCGGGTCCCCCGCCGACCACCACGCAGGTCGTGTGCTCACTCATGCGCCGGCCTCCCGTCGGCTGCCCGGGACGCGTCCGGCGTCGCGGGGACGGTGGAACGTCTCCTCCCTACCGCCGCGTCGTCCCGACGGGAAGGGCAACCCGACCCCGTTCCCGGGGTCGGGTGCCCCGCTGCCGCAGCCCCGACTACAGGTCCAGGTGGACGCCGCTGGTGGACACCTGGGTGCCGCCGGCGGAGGACGTGCTGACCGCCTGCAGGTGGTCGGCGAAGTCGCACCGCCGGCGCACGAAGCGGACCGCGCCGTCGCCGACCGCCTGCACGACGAACGGGCACCCCGGCCGGTCGATGACCACCCGGGCACCGTCACGCTCCGCGGGTCGCACCGCGCCCGCCTGCAGCGACTGCAGTGCCGCACGGTGCGTCGTGCGGAACCGTTCGACGGCCGCCCGGAGGGCGGCCAGGGCGGGGTCCTCCGCGCCGGCCTCCTCGGCGGTGACCGGAGGGTCGGTCACCAGCAGCACGTCGTCCCAGTTCTGGTCCATGACCAGCGTGCCGCCGAAGAACAGGGAGACGCCCAGCGGCTCCGGGCCCGCCGGCCCGTCCACCGTGGTCGTCGCGATCACCTCGTAGGCGTAGTGCAGGTAGCGCTCCGTCACCGCCTCGGTGGCGACGCCGGTCCGCTCGGCGTCCGCCTGGCGGACCGCGGTCGTCAGCTGCGGCTCCAGGAGGCGGACGCCGGCGCCGGTCGGGATGCGCAGGTCGTCCGCGTGGGAGGCCACCAGTGCGGCGCGCGCCGCCGGGCCCAGCGACTCCCAGTCCCGGAAGTCCAGCCCGATGCCCGGAGCCGTCAGGACCACGGTGTCGTCCCAGAGGCCGCGCGCCTCGAAGACCCGCTTGGCGAGGTCGCGGGACAGCGGGTCGTTCGGGAAGAGCCGCTGGTCGGCCTCGTACAGGACCCGGGCCAGCACCGGCATGGTGACGCCGGTCGGTGACGCGTAGGACAGCGCGCGCAGCAGCATGCGACGCAGCCGCCGGGTCGCCGTGACCACCGCCTGCGCGAACTCCTCGAACGGGGGATCGGTGGAGACCGACGCGTCGACGAGGGCCACCAGGACGTCGTAGAGGGCGGCCGTCCACGTCGTGGACCGGGCGTGCGGCTCCTTCTCCGCGTCCGGGTACGGCGGGCCCTCGAGGGCGGACCGCAGGTAGGCGACCCCGCTGCCCCGGAGCCCGATGCCGAACTCCTCGGCCAGGCCGCTGACCAGCGTCGGCCGGCGCATGTCCCCGCCGGACTCCTGGTAGATCCGCTCGACCAGCGGCGGGTGCTCCAGGGCGGAGAAGAGGGCCAGCAGGTCGCCGATCGACTCGTGCAGTGCCGGTACGTCCAGGTCCTCCGACCACATCCACAGGGGGCGGAAGGAGTCGAGGATCGCGTGCCCCAGCTCGTGGGCGACGATGTCGTGCGAGAGGCAGGTCCACACGGTGGTCGCGCGCAGGGGCGGCCGGAAGTACCCGAAGTTCAGGGACGGCCGCATCGGGTCGTAGTAGGCGTTCGCCCCCTCGAAGGCGTGCGGCCGGATGACCAGGGGGCCTCCGGAACGCCACACGATCTCGCGGCCGAGGGCCTCCTCGAACGACCGGAGCGTGTGACCGGCGACGGCGAACGCGTTGACCTGGTGGAACTGCGCGTTCTCGACGATCGGCCGCTCCGCCGGCTCCCGGTTGAAGGAGTCGTAGGTCAGCTCCACCGCCGGGTCGGCCCAGTCCGGGGACGCGAAGAGCGGGACGTCGCGGACGTCGGCGTCACGCACCGCGAACTTGGCCGACGTCGTGCCGATGAGGTGGTCGCGGTCCAGGAGGAAGGGCCAGTCCTCGTGCAGCAGCTCGCCGTCCGCGTCCCGGACCGAGGGGTCCTGGAGCAGCATCGCCATGTACCTGGTCGCCTTGGTGTCATCGGTCATCACGGCCTCCGGCTCGTCTCGGACGTCGTCGCGACGCCTCGCCGGGAGGGTGGACCGCGGCCGTCACCGGGTCATCACG
>DASQXT010000076.1:0-11371 GCA_035639575.1 Geodermatophilus sp. | reverse complement strand
GTCCGCGCTCCTGCTCACCCGAGGTCCTTCACCGCGACGACCGGGCACGGCGCGTCGAGGACGATCCGCTGCGCGATGCTCCCCACGAGGAGCTTCATGGTGGGGGAGCGGCGCCGGACCGGGACGACGACGAGGTCGGCGCCGACCGCGGTGGCCAGCCGGTCGACCTGCGCGACCACGTCCTCCTCCGGGGCGTGGAGGAGGTGGGGCAGCCCGGCCTCGACGAGCCGCTCCGTCACGCGCTCGCGGAGCGCCGGGGTGCTGTACTCCGGCGCCGCCGGCGAGTCGGCGCGGACGAGCACCACCTGCAGGTCGTTGCCGCAGCGGCGCGCGTGGTCGGCGCCCCAGCGCAGGGCGGCGTCCCCCTCGGGACGGTCGTTCACCAGCACGATCGTGCTGCGCATCGCAGATCTCCTCGTCGACGGACCGGCGCCGGCCCCTCCGGGCCGGCGCCGGTCGGGGTTCACAGGGGGATGACGCTCAGGGCGAGGCCGGTCACCAGCATGACCAGGGAGACGACGACCGCCCGCCAGATGGCCTTGCGGTGGTGGTCGCCCATCTCCACCTTGGCCAGGGCGATCAGCAGCAGGAACGCCGGCACCAGCGGGCTCTGCATGTGCAGCGGCTGGCCGGTGACCGCGGCCCGGGCCATCTCGACCGGCTCGATGCCGTAGTTGGCGGCGGTCTCGGTCAGGACGGGCAGGACACCGAAGTAGAAGGCGTCGTTGCTCATCAGGAAGGTGAGCGGCATCGACAGCAGGCCGGTGATCACGGCCAGGTGCGAGCCCAGGCTGTGCGGGATCACGCCGATGAGCCAGTCGGCCATCGCCTCGACCATGCCCGTGCCCGACAGGACGCCGGTGAGGACGGCGGCCGCGAGCACCATGCCGACCACCGACACGACGCTGCCGGCGTGGGCCTTGAACTGGTCGGCCTGCTGCGAGACGTGCCGGAAGTTGATCACCAGCGCGAGGCCGACGGCGACCATGAAGACGAAGGGGATCGGGACCAGGTCGACGACGAGCATCACCATGACCGCGAGGGTCAGCGCCAGGTTGACCCAGACCAGACCCGGCCGGGCGCTCCCGCCCCGGTCGGGCAGGCTCGCCGCGGGGTCGTGCGCGAGGACCGGGACCGTCCGCACGCGCTCGCTCACCAGCACGCCACCCGAACCCACCGGGGCGCCGTCGGTGCCCGGCACGGCCGGGCGGGACCCCCCGGTCCCGGCCTGCCCGTCCACCGGCAGGTCGACGAACCCGATCCGCTTGCGCTCGGAGCGACCCAGCATCCAGGCGAGGACCAGGACGGCGAGGATGCCGGCGACCATCGAGGGGATCATCGGCACGAAGATGTCGGTCGGGCTCACGTTCAGCGCGGCCGCGGCGCGGGCCGTCGGACCGCCCCACGGGACGACGTTGAGCACGCCGTTGGTGACCGCCGCGACGCAGGTGAGCACGACCGGGCTCATCCCGAGGCGCAGGTAGACCGGCAGCAGCGCCGACGTCACGATGATGAACGTCGTCGACCCGTCGCCGTCGAGGCTGACCACGGCGGTCAGGGCGGCGGTGCCGAGGACGAGCTTGACCGGGTCGTGCCCGACCAGCCGCAGGATCTTGCGGATCAGCGGGTCGAACAGGCCGACGTCGATCATGATGCCGAAGTAGGTGATGGCGAAGAACAGCAGCGCCGCGGTGGGCGCGAGGTCCTTCACCGAGGACATGACCATGTCCCCGATGTCGGTGCCCGCGCCGGCGGCGATGCCGAAGGCGACCGGGACGAGGATGAGGGCGACCACGGGAGTGGTCCGCCTGCTCATGATCAGGTACATGAAGACCGCGATCATGAGGAACCCGAGGGTGACCAGCACGGGTGGCTCCTGACGGTGTGGTGTCGGTGGGTGCGGTGGCTGTGGGTGCGGGGGCTGTGAGTGCGGGCGAGGTCGGACCGGACGGCTCGACCGGGCAGCGGGCCCGCTCGGCGACGGAGAGCTCGGATCGGCTCCTCCGTCAGGCCCTTGTGACCAGCGACACTAGGGAGGCTCGTGGCCCAGGTCTCTCTTGCGCAGGAAAGCCGCACAGGTCGTGTTCTCGACGTTTCGCTCGTTCAGCTCAGCCGCCCCCCGGCGGTCGTCCGGTCCGCGCACGCGCCTCCGGCGGGCGCTGCCCTTCACCCGGCAGCTGCTGCTCCTGCAGCTCGCCGTGCTCGTCGCCGTGGTGGCCCTGGGGTTCGCGGTCGTCGCCTGGCGGCTGGAGGCGGGCCTCGAGCAGCAGTTCGAGCAACGCGCCCTCGCCGTCGCCCGGAGCGTCGCCGCGCAGCCCCGGCTCGCCGACGAGGTCCTGGCGCAGGACAGTGCTGACGTGCAGGCCCGGGCCCTGGCCGTGCAGCGGTCGACCGGCGCGCTGTTCGTCGTGGTCACCGACGACCAGGGCGTCCGCCTGGCCCACCCCGACCCCGGCCGGATCGGGGAGCGGGTGAGCACGAGTCCGGACGCCGCGCTGCGCGGTCGCGAGGTCGCCACCGTCGAGCGCGGGACCCTGGGCCTGTCCGCCCGCGGCAAGGTCCCGCTCCGCGACGACACGGGGCGCGTCGTCGGTGAGATCAGCGTCGGCTTCGACGCCAACGGCATCTCCACCGCCCTCCGGCGACTGCTGGAGAGCACCGCTGCCTTCCTCGGCGTGGCCCTGCTGCTGGGCGTGGCCGGCAGTCTCCTGCTGATCCGGCTGCTCCGCCGCCGCACGTTCGGGCTGGAGCCGGCCGACCTGGCCGAGCTGGTCCGGGAACGGGAGGCGGTGCTGTACGGGGTCTCCGACGGGGTCGTCGCCGTCGACGACCGCGGGGTGGTGACCGCGGCCAACGCCGAGGCGTCCCGGCTCCTGGGGGTCCCGGTGGTGCCCGGCAGGCCGATGACCGACCTGGACCTGCCCGAGCCGCTCGCCCGCGCGCTCGCGGACCGGTCCGGCACCCCCACCGTCACCGTCGCCGGGGACCGGGTGCTCGTGGTCACCCGGCGGGAGGTCGAGCGCGACGGCCGGCCGCTGGGCTCGGTGGTCACCGTCCTGGACCGCACCGAGGTGGAGCGGCTGACCGACGAGCTCGGGGCCGTCCGGCTGATGACGCAGGCCCTGCGGGCGCAGCGGCACGAGTTCGTCAACCGCCTGCACACGGTGCACGGCCTGCTGCACACGGGGGACGCGGACGACGCCGCCGAGTACGTCAGCGCCCTGCTGGACGCCCCCGCGATCGCCATGGCCGACAACAGCGAGGCGATCGCCTCCTCCACCGTGCGCGCCTACCTCGGCGGTCAGGTGGCCCGGGCCGCGGAGCTCGGCGTGCAGCTGCTCATCTCCGACGGCAGCTGGGTGCCGCACCGCCTGGTGGCGCCGGTGGAGGTGGTCACCGTGCTGGGCAACCTGGTCGGCAACGCCGTGGAGGCAGCGCACGACTCCGCCGTCCGCCCGGCGACCGTCGAGGTCGACCTGCTCGCCGACGGGGACGACCTGGTGGTGTCGGTGGCCAACACCGGGGACGGGCTGCCGCAGGAGCGCCTGGCGAGCATCTTCACCGGAGGCGTGAGCACCCGCGGCGAGGGCCGCGGCCTGGGGCTGGCCATCGCGCGCGGCACCGCCGAGAGCCTCGGCGGGTGGGTCGAGGTGACCCACCCGGGCGGGAACGGTGCCCTGACCGTGTTCGTCAGCCGGCTGCCCGGTGTGCTCGAGCGGCCGGAGGTGACCACGTGAGCGAGCTCGCGAGCTCACCCATGGACACAGCAGCGCCGCGACCGCGGCCGACGAGCGCCGGCGAGGAGGACTCGTGAGCTTCGCCGTCCTCGTCGTCGACGACGACTTCCGGGTCGCCCGGCTGCACGCGCGCCTGGTCGACGACGTCCCCGGCTTCCGGGTGGTCGGCGTCGCGCACACAGCCGAGCAGACCCGGCACCTGGTCGCCGAGCACGCCCCGGACCTGGTCCTGCTGGACAACTACCTGCCCGACCAGCAGGGGGTCGAGCTCGCCACGCAGCTCGGCTGCGACGTGCTGATGGTGACCGCCGACAGCTCGGCGGCGCTGGTCCGGGCCGCCGTGGCAGCCGGCGCGGTCGACGTCCTGGTCAAACCGTTTCCCCCCGACCGGCTCGCGGGGCGGTTGTCCGCGTACGCCCGCTACCGCGGGCTGCTGCGCGACTCCGCCGACGAGCTCGGCCAGCAGGGCGTCGACCGCGCCCTCGCCGCGCTGCGACAGGCCTCCCGGGCCACGCCACCCAAGGGGCAGTCCTCGGTCACCGCGCGGCTGGTCGCCGAGCGGCTGCGCACCTCGGACGCCGCCATGACCGCAGCCGACGTCGCCGACGCCCTGGGCATCTCCCGCGCCACCGCGCAGCGCTACCTCGCCGCCCTCACCGAGACCTCCCAGGCCAGCGTCTCCCTGCGCTACGGCAGCACCGGCCGCCCCGAGCACCTGTACCGGTGGGGCCCCGACGCCGCCCGCGCGGAGTAGGTGCAGGTCCCGGCAGCAGCGCCGGCCCCGGACGCCGGGTCGCGGCGTCCGGGGCCGGCGGATCGTGCCCGGAGGGGGTGTCGTCCCACTACCGGGCCCGGTGGGCGAGCAGGTCGCCCGGCTCCACGGCGAGCGCGGCCGGCGCCGACCGTCGGGCCGCCCGCGCGTGCCGGGCGTCCGCCGTCGGCACGACCAGGGTGAGCAGGGCGCCGACCACGGCCAGGGCGGTCAGCACGTGGAAGATGGAGTTGAGTGCGATGCCGGAGGCGACGAGCAGGCCGCCGATGAGCGGACCGCCGATGCCCCCGAGCCGGCCGAACCCGGCGCACCAGGCGACACCCGCGCTGCGCACGTTGGTGCGGTAGTAGGTCGCGACGAAGCCGTAGATGAGGATCTGCGTCCCGCTCGTCCCCAGCCCCACGACCGCCACGAACGCCAGCAGCACGCCCAGCGGCAGGCTCACGGTCAGCAGCGCGGTCGCCGCAGCGCCCAGCGTGAAGGACGCGGCCACCACCGGCTTGGGCCCGAACCGGTCGGCGAACCGGGAGGCGGCCAGCGCGCCCAGGACCGCGCCGCCGTTGAGGACCAGCAGGAACGCCAGCGACCCGTTGGTGGAGAAGCCGGCGCGGCCCATCAGCTCGGGCAGCCAGGTGTTGAGCGCGTAGACCAGCAGGAGACCGGTCGCGCTGAGCAGGCCCAGCAGGAGGGTCGGCAGCAGGTAGGTGCGACCGGCCAGCCCGGCGAAGCCCGCCCGGCCCTCGGGGACCGGCTCGGCGACCCGGGGACCCTCGGCAGCCGGGACGGCGAGCGACACCCCGGTCCGCGCGGCGACGGCCCGCGCCTCCTCCAGACGCCCCCGCGAGGCCAGCCAGGCCGGCGACTCGGGCATCTTGAGGAAGGCGAGGGGCAGCAGCGTCAGCACCGGCAGGGCGCCGATCCAGAACATGCCCCGCCAGCCGATGACGTCCAGCAGCAGGATGGCCAGCAGCGCGGCGAGCAGGCTGCCCAGCGGCACCCCGGAGTAGGTGATCGCGTTGGCCAGGTTCTTCTTCCCGGCGGGCGCGAACTCGGCGACCAGCGCTCCGGTGGTGGCGACCAGGGCGCCGACGCCGATGCCCGTGACGAAGCGGAGCAGGCCGAAGGCGGCCGTGCTCGTGGCCAGGGCGGTGAGGGCCATGCCGACGGAGAACCACGCGTAGGCGGTGAGCATGACCTTCCGCCGGCCGATGACGTCGGCGACGCTGCCGGCCAGGAGCGCGCCGACGAGCACGCCGATGAGCGCGTAGCTGCCGAGGGCCCCGGCCATCGCCGGCGTGACCTCGCCGATCTGATCCGGGTCGCGCAGGAAGAGCGGGACGACGGTCCCGTAGACGACCAGGTCGTAGCCGTCGAAGACCAGGCCGACCGTGGCCAGCGAGACGATCCAGGTGACCGACCTGCGACGGAGCGCGTCCTGCCGGACGGCTCCGTCCTGCGTGGGTGGTGCCACAGCTGTGCTCCTCGGGACGGGCCCTGGCTCGGGGACGGCGGGGAGCCGTGGCAGGGCAGGGGGCACCCGGCGACCGACGTCGCCACGGGTGGGGGAGGGGAGACGCGCCGGGCTGGACGGAGGTCGCCGGGCGGCCGGGTGGTGCGGGTCGTGCGGTCGTGCGGGTCCTGCGCGGTGTCTACTGCGCCGGGACCTGCGCGGTGTCTACTGCGCCGGGTCCTGCGCGATGTCCGACGGGTGCGCGGCCAGCGGGGTGTCCGTGATGCTCATGTACGGGAACAGCGGCAGGCCCCACAGGATCTGGTGCAGCTGCTCGTTGCTGTCGACGGCGAAGACGCTGAGGTTGGCGTACTGACCGACGCAGCGCCAGATGTGCGGCCAGTGGCCCGAGCGCTGCCAGCGCTGGGAGTAGGCCTTCTCCCGGGCGAGGAGGTCGTCGCGCGCCGCCGGGTCCATGTCCGGCGGCAGCGCGACGTCCATCCGCACCGCGTACAGCTCGGTCACGGGCACTCCTCGCTGGCGCTCGTCGGCCCGCGCCCAGGTGCTCCGTCCATGCGTGACCTCGCGAGCTCGGTCACGCCTCGGGGTCCAGCGCGAAGTCGTAGGTGACCTCTTCACCCCGTCCGGAGGCGGCCGGGGTCGGGTGCAGGACCAGCTCCGGCTTCACGGCCTGCGCGACGTCGTCCTCGACGTGCTCCCCGCCCGCGAAGTACAGCTGCGTGGTGACCAGCTGCTTGCCCGGGGCCGACACCTTCAGGTGCAGGTGGGCCGGGCGCCAGGCGTGCCAGCCGGCCGCCGCGATCAGCGCGCCGCACGAGCCGTCGGTGGGGATCTGGTAGGGCGCGGGCTTGATCGTGGAGAACGCGAACCGGCCGTCGGAGCCGGTCAGGATGGTGCCGCGCAGGTTCCACTCGGGGATGCCCGGCGCGAACTGCGAGTAGAAGCCGTCGTCGTCGGCGTGCCACAGCTCGACCCGCGCGTCCTCGACCGGGTTGCCGTCGAGGTCGGTGACGGTGCCCTGGAACACGAACGGCGTGCCCTTCTCACCGTCGCGCATCGGCAGGGTGGCCTCGCTGCGGGACTCCGGCGAGCCCGGGATGTAGTACGGGCCCTCGATGGTGCCGACGGCGCCCTGGCGGTCGGCGTTGGCGACCTCCTCGACCACGTGCTCGACCCACACGTCGAGGAACAGCGGCCACTCGCCGTCCTCACCGACCCGGATCAGCCACGCCTTGAGGGCGTCGTACTCGGCGTAGGTCACCCCGTGCTTACGGATGACCTCGTGCAGCGCCGTGATGGCGTCGGTGGCGATGGCGGACACGCGCGCCTGGTCGACGGTGGCGGCGCTGCGCTCCTTCTGGGCGAAGCGCTCGGTGGCGTTGCGGCCGGAGCCGGCCGCGGTCGGGTTGGGAGCGGTTGCGGTCATGGTGGTCCTCCTGCGTCGGTGCGGTCGGGGTGCGGTGCGGTCGCCCTCATTGGTCCTGCCGGTAGCGGGCGAGCTTGTCGGGGTCGATCTCGATGCCGATCCCGGGTCCGGGACGGACGGCCAGCTCGCCGCCGGTGATCTCCAGCGGCTCGGTGAGCAGGTCGTCGCTCATGTCCAGGAAGTTGGAGAGCTCACCGGCGCGCCGTGCGGAGTGCCGGTGGGCGGCGCCGAAGGCCACGGTGCACGCGGTGCCGACCTGGCCGTCGATCTGGTTGCCCATGACGACCTCGACGCCGAGGCCCTCGCACTGGTGCAGGACGCGCTGCGAGGTGCTGAACCCGGTGCGGGCGGTCTTGATGCTGATCATGGTGGCCGCGCCGTCGAGCAGCTCCCGGGTGACCTGACCGGGCGTCGTGGCGCTCTCGTCGGCGACGGTCGGCACCGTCGTCTGGGCGGTGAGCCAGCGCCGGCCGAGCACGTCGTCGGCCGGGCAGAGCTCCTCGGACAGCGTGAGGTCCAGGTCGGCCATCGCGCGCAGGGCCCGCGCCGCCTCCGACGGGGTCCACCCGCGGTTGCCGTCGACGTAGAGCTCCACGTCCGGCCCGAGCGCCGCGCGCAGGGCGCGGCAGGCGCCGACGTCGAGCTCCACCGGGCGCCGGCCCACCTTCACCTTGAAGGTGCGGATGCCGTGGGTGTCGCGGACGCGCTCGGCCTCGGCGACCATCTCGGCGTCGGAGGAGAAGCCGACCATGTGGGACACCCGCATCCGGTCGGTGAAGCCGCCCAGCAGAGCCGAGACCGACACCCCGAGCGTGCGACCCAGCGCGTCCCAGATCGCCATGTCCACCGCCGCCTTGGCGGCCGGGTTGCCGACGGTGCGCTCCATCCGCGCACGGGCGGTCTCGCGCTCCAGCAGCGTGAGGTCCACCAGCTGCGGCGCGAAGAGCTTGTCGACCACCGCGATGATCGACTCCTGGGTCTCGCCGTAGGTGTAGGGCCGCGGCGGGGCCTCGGCCACGCCGACCACGCCGTCGTCGGTGTGCACCCGGACCAGCACGTGGTCGGCGACGTGCACCTCGCCGCTGGCGAACCGCAGCGGCTTCTCGTACGGGATCGCGAACGGGATCGCCTCGACCTTCTCGATCTTCATCGGGTGCCTCCCAGTGGGGCGGTGTCTGCTGCGGTCGGGCCGGGGAACTCGGCATCGGGCACGAGGAAGCCGTTGGCCTCCAGCGCGTCGAGCAGCCGGGCGAGGGCGGGGGAGCGGTCCTCGCGCCGCCAGGCCAGGGCCAGGTCGACGTACACGTCGTCGGCGACGGGCACGAAGACGACCCCGTCGACGCGCAGCGCCAGCACGGACTCCGGCAGCAGGGCCACGCCCAGGCCGGCGGCGACCAGCGTGAGAACGATCGAGGTCTCCGCGGCCTGGTGGGTGCGGCGGGGCAGGAAGCCCGCGGCGAGGCAGGCCTGGGTCACGACGGTGTTCACGACGGAGCCCTCGACGCCGTAGACGACGAAGTCCTCGTCCCTCAGCTCGGTCAGGCCGACCGGCTCGTTCCCGGCGAGGCGGTGGCTGCCGGGCGCTGCGAGGACCAGCCGCTCCCGGGTGATCAGCCGGGACGACAACCCGGTCCGGCGCAGCGGCGGACGCAGCACGCCGAGGTCGATCCGGTCCTCCTCGAGGGCCAGTTCCTGCGCCGGGGTGAGCAGGTCGGACTGGAACCGCAGCACCAGGCCGGGCACCTCGCGGGCGGCGATCCGGGCCAGCTGGGGCAGCTGGCGGAGCGCCGCCAGCCCGGTCGCCCCGACGCGGAGGAGGCCGGTGCTGCCGGCGCCGACCAGCTGGACCCGCGTCCGCGCGGCCTCGATCGAGTCGAGGATGCGCTCGGCGTCCTGCAGGAACGCCTCACCGGCCGGCGTCAGTTCGACCCGCCGCGTCGTCCGGGTGAACAGCGCGGTCCCGAGCTGGGCCTCCAGCTGCCGGATGGCCTGGGACAGCGGGGACTGGGCCATGTGCAGGCGTTCGGCCGCACGCCCGAAGTGACGGGTCCGGGCGACGGTGACGAAGTAGTGCAGCTGGCGGATCTCCACGTGCCCTCCTCCGTCGATCGGTCGGCTCCGGGGCCGGGCGTCGCGGGGACGCGCCGTGCCTCGCTGTGACGCACCCAACGTAGGGGCTCGGTTGTGTACCCACAAAGACCGAGTTCCGCTCGATCCAGACGTCTCGGATCTCAATGAATGCCTGGTCAGGACTAGGCACTTTGCTGACGCGAACGTGACCGACGCCACCCCACAGTGGTGAGCAGCGCAATCGCCCACTGCCCACGCCGACCGGAGGCCCGCCATGACAGTCGACGCCACCCAGCTCAACGACGTCCTCGCCGACGCCGTCATCGACGACCCCGAGGCCGGGATCTACCGCGCCAACCGCCGGATCTTCACCGACGAGGAGATCTTCGAGCTGGAGATGACCCACATCTTCGAGGGGAACTGGGTCTACCTCGCGCACGAGAGCCAGGTCCCGAACGCGGGGGACTACTTCACCACCTACATCGGCCGTCAGCCGGTCGTCATCACGCGCGACAAGAGCGGTGAGCTGCACTGCCTCATCAACGCCTGTGCGCACCGCGGCGCCATGCTGTGCCGCCGCAAGACGGACAACCGGATGACGCTGACCTGCCCGTTCCACGGCTGGACGTTCCGCAACGACGGCACCCTGCTCAAGGTCAAGGACCCCGACGGCGCCGGCTACCCCGCCAGCTTCAACAAGGACGGCTCGCACAACCTGGTCAAGGTCGCGCGGTTCGACAGCTACCGCGGGTTCCTCTTCGGCAGCGTCAACCCGGACGTGAGCACGCTCGCCGAGCACCTCGGTGACACCACCAAGGTCATCGACATGCTCGTCGACCAGTCGCCGGAGGGGCTGGAGGTGCTGCGCGGCTCCTCGACCTACACCTACGACGGCAACTGGAAGGTCCAGGCGGAGAACGGTGCCGACGGCTACCACGTCAGCGCGACCCACTGGAACTACGCGGCCACGACCTCGCGGCGCAGCACGGGCGAGTCGAAGAACACGACCAAGGCGCTGGACGCCGGCGGCTGGGGCAAGTCCGGTGGCGGCTACTGGTCCTACCCCAACGGGCACCTGTGCCTGTGGACCTGGGCGGCCAACCCGGAGGACCGCCCGCTGTGGGACCGCATGGACGAGCTCAAGGCCCAGTACGGCGAGGCCAAGGGCGAGTTCATGGTCAAGGGCTCCCGCAACCTGTGCCTCTACCCGAACGTCTACCTGATGGACCAGTTCAGCACCCAGATCCGGCACTTCCGGCCGATCTCGCCGGAGCAGACCGAGGTCACCATCTACTGCATCGCCCCCAAGGGCGAGAGCGCCGAGGCGCGCGCGCACCGGATCCGCCAGTACGAGGACTTCTTCAACGCCTCGGGCATGGCCACCCCGGACGACCTGGAGGAGTTCCGCTCCTGCCAGCTCACCTTCCGGGCGACCGCCGCGCCCTGGAACGACATGAGCCGCGGTGCCGAGCACTGGCTGAACGGGCCGGACCCGGTCGCCAAGGCCCTCGGCATGGACGGCGTCATCTCCGCGGGGCAGCGCAACGAGGACGAGGGGCTGTACCCGATCCAGCACGGCTACTGGCTGCAGACCATGCGCGCCGCCGTCGAGAAGCAGGCCGGCGTGTCCACCACGACCTCGGAGGGCTGATCCCGTGACCACCACCCAGAACCCCGTGCAGACCCCGGCCGAGGCGGCGCCCGCGGGCGGCAAGCTCATCACCCAGAACGCGATCGAGCAGTTCCTCTACCGCGAGGCCCGCTACCTCGACGACCGTGAGTTCGAGAAGTGGCTGGAGTGCTACGCCGACGACGTCGTCTTCTGGATGCCGTCGTGGGCCGACGACGACCGGCTCACCGAGGACCCGCAGCGCGAGATGTCCCTCATCTACTAC
>DASQXT010000075.1:0-8482 GCA_035639575.1 Geodermatophilus sp. | reverse complement strand
CGCGCAGGTTGGCCACCCACGCCGGGTCCTTGGGCGCGCCACCCTGCGAGCCGACCATCGCGTACGCGCCCTCGTGCTCGACCCGCATCAGGCCGTTCTTGCGCACCTTCCCGGTCTTCGCACCGCGGGTCCAGAAGATGGCGATCGGGATCCCGGTGTCGCGCAGCGTGTTGGCCTCCCGGCCCCCGGTCGCCTCGTACCGCTCGACCTGCTCGCGCACCCAGGCCTGGGTGCTCGGTTCGTACTCACCCTGCAACGGCATGCCCCGACCGTAGAACGGCCACCGGCGCCGGGCAGGGCGAGTCCGACGGACCCGTGCCGATGGGAGCGGCGCGTCGCCACCGAGGTCGGAGGTTCGCCGGACACGCCTCAGGGAGCGGTGAAGTCGATGGTGTGCGGCACGAAGAAGCTCAGGTTGTCGGTGACCAGCCCGTCGCTCTCGCGGATGCCGAGCCCGGCCGGCTCGCCGTCCACCACCCAGGCGCCGAGCACCGGGTGGTGCGGACCGTCGACGCCGGTGAAGTCCGGGAGCGGCGCGAACTCCTGCACGACCCAGCCCTCGGTGCCGTACCGGCCGGGCAGCTCCACGGCCACCTGCCCGTCGCGGACGATCTGCACGTTGGCGCCCTCCCGGCCCCACAGCGGCTTGCGCACGTACGTCCGCCAGGACGACGGCATCTCGTCGGCGAAGTAGGCCGGCAGCAGCAGCGGGGACAGCACCGGGTCGCTGCCGAACAGCTGCCAGAGCACGGGCAGCAGCGCCTTGGTGCTCCACAGCATCTTGTAGGCCGGCTCCACCCAGGTGGTGCCGCCGGGCCGGGCGGCGTCGGCGAGGACGGCGGGGCCGAACTCGTCCTCGATCAGCCACTCCCAGGGGTAGAGCTTGAAGACGACGTCGAGGTGGCGGCCCTGCGGGTCGTAGAAGCGGCCGTCGCCGGGGTCCAGCGCGATGTCCTCGACGAGCAGCTCGACGGCCTGGTAGCCGGCCTGGACGACGGTGTCCATGAGGTAGGCGACGGTCATCCGGTCCTCACCGGAGCGCTCCTCCGACGTCCAGGCCAGGTGCACCCGCGGGCGGACGCCGGTGCGCCGCTCCCAGCGCTGCAGGTTGCGCTGCCAGGCGGCGACCAGCTTGTCGTGCAGCGCGTTCCACTGGTCGCGGCCCTGCCCGGTGAACAGGTGCCAGTTCCACTGGGTGACGGCGGACTCGACCAGGCCGGTCGGGGTGTCGGCGTTGAACTCCAGCAGCTTGGGCGGGCCCTGCCCGTCGTAGCGCAGGTCGAAGCGCCCGTAGACGCTCGGCGGCTCGGCCTCCCAGGTGCGCCGGATCTCCGGTCGGGCGATCGGCGGGATGCCCATCCGGTCGAACAGGTCGTGCTCGACCACGTGGTCGCCGGCGGCCACGCACATCTCGAACAGCTGGGCGACCCAGCCCTCGAGCCGCGCGACCTCCGCCATGGTGAAGTCGTAGAACGGCCCCTCGCGCCAGTAGCTGCGCACCTCGCCGCCGGGCAGCTCGGTGCGGTTGTAGACCAGTCCCTGGGCCTCGACCTCGGCCTCCCAGCCGGGGCGCACCACCCCCGCCTCGACGCGCCTCACTCTCCAGTCCTCTCCTCGCCCGGGTCTGGCGGCCCCGTCCCGGGTCCCGCCCTGAGCCTGCGAAGGGTGGGGAGGACGGGGTCCTTCTTCAGCTGCCCGCGCCGACGCCGGAGCCGGTCCCCGAGCGGCCCCCCACGCCCGAGCCGATGCCGCCGGCGACCCGCGTGCCCGCGGCCACCTTCCCGGTCGAGGGGAGGCCGGCACGCTGCCGGGCCGCCGTGTCCGTGGGATTGATGCGGGTGCCACCGCGCGGGAGCACGGTGCCGACCGGCAGGCCCGGGCGGAAGCCACCGAGGTAGAGGAAGAACAGCCCCGCGCCGGGGCCGCGGTAGCCGTCGTCGCAGTAGTCGTCGTCGACGATCTCGCCGTCCTCGTTCGTGCAGTAGGCGACCTGCTCCTGCTCGTCCTCGTCCGTGCCGCAGGCGGCGAGGAAGCCGGTGGCCGCGGTCGCCAGCACCGTCGTCGTCAGTGCGGCGCGGACGCGGTTGGAGACCGCCATGTGCTCTCCTGGTGTCGCAGGTGTGTCGGCCGACCCTAGATCGTCCTGGTCGGACGGCGGCGCGTCCCGCGTCCGGGTGCCGGATCCGGGCCGGAGCCGTACGGTTCGGCCCCTGAGGTCCGAAGCCGTGCGGAGGCGCTGATGTCCGACCGCCAACCCCCCGAGATGGCCCAGGTCGCCAGTGAGACCGGGGCCAAGAAGGTCCACCGGACCTGGGATCGCGTCCTGGTCAGCGCCTTCCTCGCCGGGGCCTACATCTCCTTCGGCGCGCTCGTCGCGATCACCGTCTCCTCCGGCCTGGACCCCGCCACCTGGGGCACGCTGCCGACGCTGTTCATGGGCACCGCGTTCACCCTGGGCCTGGTCCTGGTGCTCATCGCCGGGTCCGACCTGGCGACCGGCAACATGATGCTGGTGCCGCTCGGTGCGATGCAGGGCCGGATCAGCGTGGGCGACGTGGCCAAGAACCTCACCCTCGTCCTGGTGGGCAACCTGATCGGCGCCCTGTTCGTGGCCTACTTCCTCGCCGTGCAGACCGGGGTCATCGGTGCGCCGGGGGCCTCGGGCAGCGCCGCGCTCACCCACGACCGGCTGGCCTCGATCGCCGAGGCCAAGGCGCTGCACGAGTCCCCGTGGCAGGTCTTCCTGCGCGGCGTGGGCTGCAACTGGCTGGTCTGCCTGGCGGTGTGGATGTCGCTGGCCGCCCAGTCGGTGTCCGGCAAGGTCCTCGCCATCTTCTTCCCGATCATGGCGTTCGTGGCGATGGGCTTCGACCACGTCGTCGCCAACATGTTCTTCCTGCCGGCGGCGATCTGGGCCGGCGTCCCGGGCATCGGCTGGGGCGACGTGCTGCTCAACTGGCTGCTGGCGGGCGCGGGCAACCTGGTCGGCGCGGTGGTCTTCGTCGCGACGTCCTACTGGTACCTGTTCCTGCGCGACCAGCCGGCCGAGCAGCCCAGCCGGACGCCGGTCGGCGGGGAGGCCGCCGAGCGCGCATGACCTCGACCCGTCGGGGGCACCGCCGCTGCGGATGGCACCGGCTCGGCGTGCCACACGACCGGGAGGGTGACCGGCCATGAGGTACAGCGAGGGAGCAGACCTCGATCCGTCGGGCGTGCAGGACCGCCGGGGCGGCGGCTTCGGCGGCGGGCGCGGCCTCGCGGTCGGCGGTGGCGGGCTGGGCCTGGTCGGCGTCCTCGTGCTCGTGCTGTTCCAGGTCCTCGGCGGTGGCGGTGGGGACGGCGGGACCGGCGCCGCGCTCGGTCAGCTGAGCGGGCTCGGTGAGGGGCAGACCGCCGACAACAGCCAGCTCGAGCAGCAGTGCCGGACCGGCGCCGACGCCAACGAGTCGGTGGACTGCGCCGTCGTGGCCGACATCGAGTCGATCCAGGACTACTGGTCCGGCGTGCTCGGCCCCGATTACCGGCCCACCAAGACGGTCTTCTTCAGCGGCTCGGTGCAGACCGGCTGCGGCGGGGCGACCAGCGGCTCGGGGCCCTTCTACTGCCCGGCCGACCAGTTGGTCTACATCGACTTGTCCTTCTTCGACACGCTGCAGCAGCAGTTCGGCGCGGAGGGCGGGCTGTTCGTCGACGCCTACGTGATCGCCCACGAGTACGGCCACCACGTGCAGGACCTGCTCGGGACCGACCAGCAGGTGACGCCGGGCCTGACCGGCCCGACCAGCGGCACGGTGCGCCTCGAGCTGCAGGCCGACTGCTTCGCGGGGACGTGGGCCAACCACGCCGAGACCGTCCCGGACGAGTCGGGCCAGCCGCTCATCGCCGAGATCACCCAGGACGACGTGGACCGGGCGCTGGACGCCGCGGCCCGCATCGGCGACGACTTCATCCAGCAGCACCTGGGCGGCGGCACCGTCGACCAGGACACCTTCACGCACGGCTCCTCCGAGCAGCGGCAGCGCTGGTTCCGCACCGGCTACGAGACCGGCGATCCGGCGCAGTGCGACACCTTCGCCACCGACGACCTGTAGGAGGACCCGCCCGCAGGGTCGACCACGGGGATCAGCTGGGATCACCGTCACGGGTCCTGGCTCACCACCGGTGGTGAGTCAGGACCGCGGACGATCAGCTCACCTGGTCACCGGGTGCCACCGGACGGCGGGGGGCTCAGGCGACCTGGCCGACCGTCTGCTCGTCGGCCTCCACCGCGGCGTTCCACTCCGCCTTCTCGGCCCGCCAGCCCTCGTCCGTGCGGCCCAGTCGCCAGTAGCCCGACGCCGAGACCTGCTCACGGGGCACCGCACGCTCCACCCGCAGCCAGCGGCGCAGCTCGCGCACGAACCCGGCCTCGCCGTGCACGAAGGCGTGCACCGAGCCGGCGGGCAGCGCGGCCCCGCGGACGGCGGCGACCAGGGCCTCCCCCGGCAGCCCGGTGCGGTGCACCCAGGTCACCTCCGCACCGTCCGGCAGCGGCAGCGGCTGCTCCTCGGCGGCGTCGGCGACCTCGACGAACACCCGGGCCGCGGCCCCCGCGGGCAGCCGCTCCAGCGAGGCGGCGATCGCCGGCAGCGCGGTCTCGTCACCGGCCAGCAGGTGCCAGTCGACGTCCCCGCTGGGCGCGTAGGCGCCGCCGGGGCCGAGCAGCTGCACCCGGTCGCCCGGCCGGGCCGCGACGGCCCAGGGGCCGGCCAGCCCCTCGTCCCCGTGGACGACGACGTCGAGGACGAGCTCGCCGGCGGCCGGGTCCCAGGCCCGCACGGTGTAGGTGCGCAGGCCGGGCCACAGCTCACGCGGGTGCTCGCGCTGCACGGCGTCCACGTCGAACGGCGCGGCGTAGGGCGCGCCGGCCGGCGGCAGCACCAGCTTGACGTAGGCGTCGGTGTACCCGGGTGCGAACCCGGTGAGGCCCTCCCCGCCGAGCACCACGCGGACGAGGTGGGGGGTCGGACGCGAGGTCCGGAGCACGGTGGCCAGCCGGGGCGTGCGCGGGCGGCGCGGGGCCGTGTCGGCCATGGCGGGGCTCCCTCGGGTCGAGCGGGTCAGGTGAGGCTCACCTTAGTCGGAGCGGGAGGCGCGACCGGAGGAGCGGGGCTCCCGGACGGCCGCGTGGGGGTCGCGCCGTCCTCCGTCCCGGGCCCACCACTGCCCCACCCGGTGCCGCGACCCGCGTGCCCGTCGCCTCCGCAGGGATCGTGGCGGCCGTCGGCAGGCGATGTGTGGGTGATCGTTTGACGGGTACCGCCTCGGCTGACCATGACGTTTGCCGAGGAGGAACGATGACTCACTCGATCGATGCCCCGTTCCCGCCCCCGCCTTCCAGCGGCTCGGGCGCGCCCAGCGGGGCCACCACGGCCGGCACGACCACGACGACCACCACGACCTCGGCGGGCTCGCCGTCCACCAGTGACGTGGCGAAGGACGAGGCCCGCAACGTGGGCCAGACCGCCGCCCAGGCCGGCAGCCAGGTCGCCTCGACCGCCGCCGACCAGGCCAAGGAGGTCGCCCACGAGACCCAGCGGCAGGCACAGGACCTGCTGCACCAGGGGCGTCAGCAGCTGCGCCACCAGACCGTGGCCCAGCAGCAGAAGGCCGCCTCCGGGCTGTCCTCGCTGGCCCAGGAGCTGCGCGGCCTGGCCGACGGCAGCAGCCAGGGCGCCCCCGGCCCGGCGCGCGACCTGCTGCAGCAGGCCTCGGGCTACGTCGAGCAGTTCGCCGACCGGCTGCAGAACCGCGAGCCGGCCGACCTGCTCGAGGACGTCCGCGCCTTCGCCCGCCGCAAGCCCGGCACCTTCCTGCTCGGCGCCGCGCTCGCCGGTGTCCTGGCCGGTCGCCTCACCAGTGGCGTGAAGGCCGCGCACAGCGACGACTCGTCGACCAGCGGCACGCAGCAGTACCGCAGCACCTACACGCAGACGAACTACGTCGACCCGGCGCCGGCCTACTCCGGCTACGCCGAGACGACCGCCTACGAGACCACCACCGGCGCCGGGACCACCGGCACGCCCGTCCCGCCGCCGCCGTACGGCACCGTCCCGCCCGCGGGCGCCGCCGTCCCGCCGACCACCCCGGCCGGCTGGGACGACCCGACCCGCCGTCCCGGTCAGGGGGTCTGACACACATGAGCTCTCCCTACTCCGGCGCGACGCCGGTCGGATCCACTCCAGGCCAGGACCCGTACGCCCAGGGCAACTACACCGTCCCGCCGGCCGAGACGTACGGCGCGCACAGCGGCGCCGTGGGGACGCCGACGACGGCCGAGGGCCGGCCCGACGTCGAGGGCACCTCGGTCGGGCAGCTGTTCGGCGAGCTGGCCAAGGACCTCTCCACGCTGATGCGGCAGGAGGTGGCCCTCGCCAAGGCCGAGGTCCAGGCCGAGGCCAAGAAGGCGGGCAAGGGCGCGGGCATGATGGCCGCCGCCGCGGTCGCCGGGTTCCTGACGCTGCTCTTCCTCTCCAACGCCCTGTGGTGGGCGCTGGAGAACGTGATGGACGCCGGCCTGGCCGCGCTCATCGTCGCCGTCCTCTGGGGGATCGTCGGCGCGATCGCCTTCTCCATGGGCAAGAAGAAGCTGCAGCAGGTGAACCCCAAGCCCGAGCGCACGGTGGACACGCTGTCCGACGTCCCCAACGCTCTGAAGCCCAACTGACCCGCGGCCCCCGGCCCCTCAGACATCGGAGTACGTGACATGACCACGAGCAACGACCCCGAAGCCATCCGGCGGCAGATCGAGCAGACCCAGCGCGAGCTGAGCTACGACGTCGACGCCCTCAACGAGAAGGTGAACCCCTCCCGCGTGGTGGACCGCCGGGTCAGCGCGGCCAAGGGTCGGTTCAGCCGCGCCAGGGAGCGGGTCATGGGCAGCGCCCACGACACCCGCGCCACGGCGCAGTACCACACCCAGAACGCCGCCGGCACGGTGCAGGACAAGGCGCAGGACGCCGCCGAGTCCGTGCAGGGTGCCGCGCAGCAGGCCGCGCACGCGGTGCAGCAGGCCCCGGACACCATCGTCCGCCAGGCCCAGGGCAACCCGCTGGCCGCAGGCCTCATCGCCTTCGGCGTCGGCTGGCTGGTCTCCAGCCTCCTGCCGGCCTCGGAGCGGGAGCGCCAGCTGGCCGAGCAGGCCGAGTCCGCGGTGCGCGAGCACAAGGACACGCTGCTGCAGCCGGCGAAGGAGGCCGCTCAGGAGATCCGCGAGGAGCTCCAGCCCGCCGCCCAGCAGGCGGTCCAGGAGGTCAAGTCCACCGCGCAGGACGCCGCCCAGACCGTCAAGCAGGAGGGCCAGTCCGCCGCGCAGGACGTCCAGGGTCAGGCCCAGGAGTCCCGCCAGACGGTGCAGAGCCAGACGCGCAGCTAGCAGAGGACCCCGTCCTCCGCACCTAGGCCGCTGCAGTCCCACAGCGCCCCGCCGGGTCCTCCCCGGCGGGGCGCACTGCTGTCCGCGGTCGGTCCCCCGTTGGGGTGAGGCCCCGGTGGCCCTGTTGCAGTCCGCCCTCGGGGGCGCCGACGTCCACCGGGACGACACCGCCCGAGCGAGGGAGCCCGACCCGTGCCGACCGCAGCGCCACGCGTCCTGGTCGCCGACGACGCCGTCTCCATGCCGGGGGCGACCGCGTGACCGTCCTCGAGCCCGCGCCGGCCGAGGAGCTGGCCCGGCTGCGGGCGGAGAACGCCGTGCTGTGGGTGCAGGTGCAGCACCGCGACGACGAGCTGCAGGTCGCCATCCGGATGCTGCAGGCCCGCGCGCAGACGATGACCAGCGTCATCGACGCGGTCACCGAGCAGTCGATCATCGGCACCGACGTGGACGGCGTGGTCCGGGTGTGGAACCCCGGCGCCGAGCGGATGCTGGGCCTCCCCCGCGCCGACGTCGTCCGCCGCCGGTCGATCACCGAGTTCCACCTGCCCGAGGAGCTCGAGGACGCCGGCGGCGGCCTGGCCGCCCTGGTGCGCACCGCGCAGGAGCAGGGCAGCGACGTGCGGGACTGGACCTACGTCGCCGCCGACGGCGCCGAGCTCACCGTGTCGGTGACGGTCACCCCGCGCACCGACGACCGCGGCGTGCACGTCGGGTGGAACTTCGTCGGCACCGACATGACCGAGGCCCGGGCGACCGAGCGCATGAAGGACCAGTTCGTGAGCCTGGTCAGCCACGAGCTCCGCACGCCGCTGACCTCGATCCTCGGCTACCTGGAGCTCGTCCTCGACGACCCGGGGCTGGGCGGGGAGTCGCGGGCCCACCTGGGCACCGTGGAGCGCAACGCCCAGCGGCTGCTGCGCCTGGTGGGCGACCTGCTGTTCACCGCGCAGGTGGACGCCGGCCGGTTCAGCCTGCAGCCGCAGGACGTCGATCTCGCGGACGTCGTCCGGGCCGCCGAGGAGACCGTGCGGGTGACCGCCGCGGCGGCCGGGGTGACGGTCGTCG
>DASQXT010000074.1:0-5324 GCA_035639575.1 Geodermatophilus sp. | reverse complement strand
CGATCAGCCAGCCGTCGCCGCGGGGCAGGTCCGGGACGACGGCCGCGGGGACGTCGCGCAGCCGCTGCACGATCCGCTGGTCGAGGCCCTCCACGGCGGTCGGCTGGTGCGGCAGCAGCCCGGGGGTGGCGTCGGCGGCGTCGGCCATGGACGGGTAGCCGAGCACCACCAGGCCGCGGAACGGGGCGTCGGTGACCAACCGGACGGTCGCACCGAGCACCACCGCGAGGGTGCCCTCGCTGCCGACCAGAGCGCGGGCGACGTCGAAGCCGCGCTCGGGCAGCAGGTGCTCCAGCGAGTAGCCCGACACCTGCCGGCCGAAGCGGCCGAGCTCGGTGCGGATCGCCGCGAGCTCGCCGTCCACCAGCGCGCGCAGCTCGTCGAGCACCCCGCCGCCCGCCGCGCCGTCGGCCCCGAGCCGCAGCCGCCGGCCGGCGCCGGTGACGACGTCGAGGCCGACCACGTTGTCCGACGTCCGGCCGTAGCCCAGGGCCCGTGACCCGCAGGCGTTGTTGCCGATCATCCCGCCGATCGTGCAGCGGTTGTGCGTGCTCGGGTCGGGGCCGAACCGCAGCCCGTGCGGCCGGGCCGCGGTCTGCAGGGCGGCCTGCACCACGCCGGGGTCGACGGTCGCCGTCCGGGCCTCGGGGTCGATGCCGTGCACGCGGGACAGGTACCGGCTGGTGTCGAGGACGACGCCCGGGCCGACCGCGTTGCCGGCGATCGAGGTGCCGGCGCCCCGGGCGGTGAAGGGCACGCCGAGCTCGCGGCAGACGGCCAGGGTCGCCTCGATCTCGTCGGGGTGCCGCGGGCGCACCACCGCGCGGGGCAGCACCCGGTACAGCGAGCCGTCGGAGGAGTACAGCGCCCGCGCCAGGCCGGAGTCGTCGACGTCGCCGACCCCCGCGCGGCGCAGCGCCTCCGTCAGGTCGGTCGCCACGTCCGGTGCCAGCGTCATCAGCGCTCCCTCGTCGGCGTCGGTGCCCCCTCCTTGTACACCGCCCCGGCCCGTCGGCGGGACGTCGGCCCCTGGGCGGTTCGGCCGGCCCCGACGAGCATGGGGCGATGGCCTTCGACGTCGAGCGGCTGCTGCGGCTGTGGTCGGACTCCCTGCCGGAGGACGACGCCGCCGCGGCCGACGCCTTCCGCGAGCTGTACACCGACCCGGTGACGGTCAACGGCACGCCGATCGGCGTGGCCGACCTGGTGGCCCGGGCCAGAGCGGTGCAGCACACCTTCGACCCGGTGCGGCGGGAGGTGCTGTCGGTCGTCGAGGAGGGGGACCGGGTCGCCGTCGCCTTCCGGATGGGCGGCCCCCAGGTCGGCACCTGGACGACGTCCGCCGGGCCGGTGCCGGCCACCGGGCAGGAGTTCTGGCTCCGGGTGATCGACGTCCTCACCCTCGCCGACGGGCGGATCACCGACATCGTCATGGTCGCCGACGAGCTGGGGGTCCTGGTCGCCCTGGACGCCGTCCGGCTGCGTACGGGTGCCGACGCGGTGGCCGGCGACTGAGCCGGTCCGTGTCCGGCGTACGGCCCCCGGGTTGACGCGCGAGCGGCGCCGGGCCAGGGTCGCCTGGCCAGACGGACCCAGCTGGGGACGACAGACCGTCGCTGCTCGGCCACTCCAGGCGCTGGGGTCCCACCGAGGGAGGCGTCCGTGGAAGTCGACGTGATCGTCGAGATCCCCAAGGGATCCCGGAACAAGTACGAGTACGACCAGCGGCTCGGCCGGATCCGGCTCGACCGGATGCTGTTCACCGCGACCGGCTATCCGGGCGACTACGGGTTCGTCCCCGACACGCTGGCCGAGGACGGCGACCCCATCGACGCCCTGCTGCTGCTCACCGAGCCCACCTTCCCCGGCTGCCTGGTGCGCGCCCGGGTCATCGCCGTGTTCTGGGTGCACGACAAGCAGGGCCCGGACGCCAAGCTGCTGTGCGTGCCCGCGACCGACCCGCGGCACCTGCACCTCCAGGAGCTCGAGGACGTGCCGATGCACCAGATCGCCGAGATCTGGCACTTCTTCGAGATCTACGAGGCCCTGGCGCCGGACAAGTCGGCCGAGACCCGCGGCTGGGAGCGCCGGGGGAAGGCCATCGAGGCGCTGGAGGACGCGCAGCGCAGGTTCGCCGACCAGCTCGCCGCGGCCACCGGTACGGAGGGCTGAGCGGGGTCAGGTGCGGGCGGCCGTCCGGGTCAGCGCGGCGACGTGGGCCGATGCCGGTCGTGGCTCGATGCCGAGGGCCCGCATCCCCTCGGCGCCGCCCTCCTCGCCCACGTCCATGGACAGCGCGATGCCCAGGACGGAGGCGAGTTCCGGCCGGCGCCGGCGCAGGGCCCGGACGCCGAACGCCAGCACCCGGCGGGGGACGACGATCCGGCGCATGCGCACGCCGAGCGCGCGCTCGAAGGCGTCGACGACCTCGTGCCGGGTCAGCGCCTCCGGTCCACCGAGGTCCAGCGCCTCGGGTGGGTCGGCCATCGTGGCCAGGCGCACGCAGGCCTCGGCGACGTCGTCCACGGCGACGTACGGCAGCGGCGTGCGGCCGCGGCCGTAGATGACGGCCAGCCGCTTCTCCGGCCGGATGCCGACCTGCGGTCCGAGCCAGGTCTCCTGGAACGCGGCCGGCCGCACGAGCACCGATCGAAGAGGTGAGGCCTGCAGCAACCGTTCGGTGGCCCGCTTCGCGGCGAAGAACGGCACCAGGTCCACCATCGCGTCGGTCATGCCCTGCGCGGAGACGAACACGAACCGCTCGACGCCGGCCGCCTCGGCCGCCCGGACCAGCGCGGCGTTGCCGTCGCGGTCGACCCGCGCGATGGAGACGTCCCTGGCCCCCGCCATGCTGCGTCCGATGCCGTTGACGGTGGTGACGACCGTCCGCACCCCGGCCAGCGCCCGGTCGAGACCGGCCGGGTCGGTGAGGTCGCCGACGCTGAGCTCGACGCCGGACGACCGCAGGGTGGCGGTGTCGCTGCGCGGCCGGACCAGCGCCCGGAACGGGATGCCGCGCTCGGTCAGCCGGGCGGCGATCCGGCCGCCCAGGTCGCCGGTCGCTCCACACAGCAGCAACTCGCTCACGGTTCCTCCTGGGTGGTCGGCCTCGGGGGACACCGTTCCAGCCCGCCGTCAACGCCCCGTCACGCCCGCCGGCGGCCGGATCGCCGACCGCGCCCGTGTCGGGCACCTGGACCGTGCTGGTCGGCTGTGACAGCGACGTCGTGCGCCCGTCCTCGGACACGTCGTGCCGGCCCCGGGCCGCGACCGACGCCGTCCCCTCTGCTCGGTGACCGTCCCTGTGGGAAGCGTGACGCCTGGACGCGTGTCCGCACCGCCCCCGGCGACACGCGCGCTCGCGAGGGGTCTGGGCGTCCGGGTCGTCGATCCTCGGTCGCCATGACGGGCTGGCATGGACTCCTCGGGGCCGAGATCCCGATCGTCACGGCGGTGACCCGGCTGGACTTCCTGAGCCGGCGGGACAGCGCGGCGGTGGCGGAGCGCGCCGCCGTCGGGCCCTCGTACTCCTGGACCGACCACCTGCGCGGGCAGGTCGAGCCGCTGGACCTCGAGGAGTCCCTGGAGCTGCTGGGCCTGGGCGTCGGTGTCGCCCGGGGCGCCTACGACGCGCAGCACCGGGGTGTCCACGCCGCCCTGCGCGCCGGCGCCTCGTGGGAGCGGATCGGTGCCGTGCTCGGGACCACCCCGCTGACCGCCTGGAACGGCCACCAGCGGTGGATCGAGGAGCAGGTGGATCTCTTCGAGCTGACCGGACGGTACGGGCTCGACGACGTCGGTGCGGTGGAGGCGCTGCACCTGGCCGGCGAGCGCCCGGCGGGCCTCGCCTACGTCACGCGGACCGCCGTCGACGCCGACGAGGCGTCCGGCACGGGCTGACGCACCCGTCGCCCGACGCAGTCGGGCCTCTCCATGAGCAGTTGTGCGCTCATGGTCGTGTCAGCAGGTGCCGACACGACCACGAGCGCACAGTGGCGGCGCTGACGTCCGACTACTCCTCGAGCACCCAGACGGCGCTGTTCGGCGGGAGCGCGACCGTGCCGCCGGAGCGCCGGACGGCCGCGGTGGAGGCGAGCAGCACCTGGCCGGGGCAGCCGGCGAGCACCGTCTCGCTGCCCATGTTGACCACACAGCGCACCGTCTCGCCGCTGCCGACCGACCGGATGGTCAGCACGTCGCCGCGGGTGGTCACCGTCGCCGAGCCCGAGGCGAACGCCGGGTGGGCCTTGCGCAGCGCCAGCGCGCGCCGGTGCAGGGTCAGCGTCGAGCCGCCCTGGCCGGTCTGCACCGAGACGGCGTAGCGGTCCCAGTCCGCGGGGATCGGCAGCCACGGTTCGGCCGCACCCTCGGGGGAGAAGCCGACGCCCTCGGTCGGGTTCCACGGCATGGGCACGCGGCAGCCGTCGCGACCGGCGCGGGCGCCGCCGCTGCGGTGGAAGATCGGGTCCTGCTTGGCCTCGTCGGGCACGTGCGCCTGCGGCAGGCCCAGCTCGTCACCGGCGTACAGGTAGGCCGAGCCCGGCAGCGCCAGGGTCAGCAGCGCCGCGGCGCGGGCGCGGGCGGTGCCGACCTCGCCGCCGCCGAAGCGGGTGACCTGCCGCTCCTTGTCGTGGTTGCCCAGCACCCACGACACCGGCGCGCCGACCTGCCCGTAGGCGTCGAGGGCGCTGGTGATGGCCTCGGCGAACGGCGCGACGGCCCACGGCGACTTCAACAGCCGGAACGACAGCGACTGGTGCAGCTCGTCGGGCCGGGAGTACAGCGCGACCTGCTCGAGGTCGGCCAGGCAGACCTCGCCGACCAGCATGGTGTCGGGGTACTCGTCGCAGACGGACCGCCAGCGGCGCCACACGTCGTGCACCTCGGGCTGGTTCCAGGTCATCGCCTGCTCGGGGCCGTGGCCGAACAGCGTGGGGGAGTAGGCGCCCGGGTTGTCCCGCAGGCCGGCGTCCTTGTACAGGCCGTAGGCGACGTCGACGCGGAATCCGCTCACGCCCCGGTCCAGCCAGAAGCGCAGCGTGCGCTCGAAGTCCTCGGCCACGGCCGGGTCGCGCCAGTTGAGGTCGGGCTGCTCGGGGGCGAACAGGTGCAGGTACCAGCGGCCGTCCGGGGTGCGCGACCAGGCCGGTCCGCCGAACAGCGACTGCCAGTTGTTCGGCGGCTCCTCCGACGGCGGCGCGAAGTGGTAGCGCGCGGCCTCGGGGGAGTCCGGGTCGGCCAGCGCCGCCTGGAACCACGGGTGCTGGTCGGAGGTGTGGTTCGGGACGACGTCGAGGACGACCTTCAGGCCGAGCCGTCGGGCG
>DASQXT010000073.1:0-6372 GCA_035639575.1 Geodermatophilus sp. | reverse complement strand
TCGGCGGCGTCGCGGGCGCAGAACTCCACGACGGCGCCCTCGTCGACGAAGGTCTCGACGATGGCGCGGCCGATGCCGCGGGTGCCGCCGGTGACGAGCACGCGGGAGCCGGTGAGCTGCAGGTCCACGGGTACCTCCGGAAGCGTCAGAGCAGGGTGGCGGCGCGACGGCGGAGCTCGTCGTGCAGTCCGCCGTACGCGGTGGCGCGCGGCAGCAGCGACTTCCGCGCCTTGACCACGGCGCTGTAGTTGGCGTCGACGACGTTGGCGATGGGCACCTCGCTGATCTGGGAGAGCAGCTGGTAGGCGTCCATCGGGTCCAGCCCGTAGAGGTCGCGGAACCAGCGCACCAGCTCGACCTGGCCGATCCGCCAGGCGTCCTCGAGCGGTCGGCTGGAGCCGACGGTCATCCAGTGGGTGTCGTCCTCCAGGCGGGGCCATGCCGGGGCGCCGCCCTTGATGAGCTCGACGATCAGCGTGGTGGTCATCGCGCCCTCGACGGCGGTGCCGCAGGCCTCGCCCTCGCCCTGCCGGTAGTGCCCGTCGCCGATCGAGAACAGCGCGCCCTCGACGTTGACCCCGAGGAAGCAGGTGGTGCCGGGCCGCATCTGCGGGGTGTCCATGTTGCCGCCGAAGCGCTCGGGGACCAGCGAGCTGCGCACCTCGCCGCCCATCGGGGCGACGCCGACCGTGCCCAGCATCGGCTCCACCGGGAGGGCGATCTCCAGGTCGGTGTGCCGGGCGGCGAAGGTCACCGTGTTGGCCGCGCGGTCCAGCTCGTAGATCCAGGTGGTGTCCGGCAGCGCCTCCTGCAGGGTCGCGGTGAGCGCGGTGCTGGTCAGCCCGCCGAAGAACGGGATGGTGGCCGAGGCGCCCCAGTCCCGCGCCGGCTCCATCGCGACGAAGTGCAGGGCCAGCGTGTCCCCCGGCTCGGCGCCCTCGACGTGGAACGGGCCGGTCTGCGGGTTGATGAAGCGCAGGTCGACCTTGTCGCTCGAGAGGTCCTTGGTCGAGCGGAGTGCGCCGTTGAACGCGTCCTCGGACCACACCCGCAGCGCCGTCCCCGGGCTGATCCGCATCAGGGGTGCGACACCGCCGAAGGTGTACGCGTACTGCTCGAACGTGGGCGTGACCTCGACGACGTCCATGCCGCACCCTAGGGACGCGCGGCCACCGACGGCAACGGCGAGCCGTCGTCCTGCTCAGTCCAGCCGGGTGGCCCGCACGGTCAGCGGCTCCCGGCCGTCATGGTCGCCCGGCAGCGGTGCGCCGTCCACGACCTCACCCGGCAGGTCCTCATCAGGGGTGACCGGCAGCCAGCGCGCCCACCAGCGCAGCAGGTGCTCGAGGCGGGCCAGCCGGTGCCGGGGCCGCCCGGTCCGGCCGAGGTCCGAGCCCTCCCCGGGGAAGAGCAGCAGCTCCGCCGGGACGCCGCGGCGCTTGAGCTCGACGTAGCGCCGCACCCCCTGCTCGCGCGGGTGGCGCCGGTCGTCCTCCCCGTGCACCACCAGGGTGGGTGTGGCGGCGTCGGCCGGCGGGACCGGCGGGTCGGCGCCGAGGTACTGGTCGACGAACCACCAGCCCACGTCGGAGGTGCCGACCAGCCCGGCCGGGTCGGTGAGCGCCCCGTCGACGACGGCCGCGGCGAACCGCGTCGTCCGGCCGGTGAGCACCGTCGCCAGCCAGCCGCCGTAGCCGGTGCCCAGGACCCCGACCCGCTCGGGGTCGAGCGCCGGGTCGGCGAGCACGGCGTCGAGGAAGGCGGTGACGTCGTCGGCGTCCACCGTGCCGCCGGCGCCGCGCACCGCCCGGGCGTGCGCCTGCCCGTACCCGGGTGAGCCCCGTGGTGCGCAGCGGACGACGGCGTAGCCGGCCGACACCAGCACCTGGGTGTCCACCGACAGCGACCAGCCCTCGGGGCGGCGCAGCGGGTCGGACAGACACAGCAGCACCGGGTGCGGCCCCGGCCCGTCGGGCAGGGTCACCCACCCGTGCACCTCGGTGCCGTCCGGTGCGGTCGCGGTGCGCTCCTCCGAGCGGTGCAGCCGCCCGGTCGCGCCGAGCGCCCGGCCGAAGCCGGTGAGCAGCCGCCGCCGGCCGGGGGTGACGGCGATCAGCTCCCCCGCGGAGCGGTCGTGCCCGACCGTGGCGACGACGACCCCGCCGGCCGCGGCCAGCCCGTGCACGGTGAACGGCCCGTCGACCAGCGCCTCCGGCGACCCGCCGTCCAGGGGCACGCGGAGCAGTTCCACGGCGCCGCGCGTGCGCACGCCGAGGTGGGCCGCGCCCCCGGCCAGCACGGTCGCCGGCGTCGCGTCGCCCCGGTCGGTGCCGGCCGGCGCCAGCACCGGCTCGAGCGCGCCGCCGGTGGCGCGCACCCGGCAGAGGGTGGCGCCGCGGCCCACGACGTCCAGCCCGTCGTGGCCCAGCTCGAGCCGGGCGGTCAGCCAGATCCACTCGCCGGAGGGGTCGTAGGCGGGCCGCGCGCACTCCGCCCGGCCGTCGGTGACCCGGCGCAGCGTCCCGCCCGCGGCCGGGACGGCGTACACGTCGCGCACCAGGTCGCGGTCGGCGCGCGCGTGCCGGGCCGAGACGAACGCCAGCTCCGCGCCATCCGGGCTCCAGGTGACGTCGGTGTCGTCCACGGTGCCGTCGGTGACCTGGCGGGGCCGCGGCGGCGTCCCGTCGTCCTCCCCTGCCGGGGGCAGGTCGAGGACGAAGACGTGGCTGTGCCGGTCGGTCACGACCCCGGCCCCGTCGGCCTGCCATCGCAGCGTGGTGACCAGCCACGGCGGCTGCGCGGCGCGGTCGCCGGAGCGGTCGACCTGCGGCACCCGGGCGGTCCAGGCCAGCCGGCCGGCGTCGGGGGACCAGACCGGCCGGCCGGTCCCGAGCGGGGCGTCGGTCACCCGGCGGGGCGCACCGCCGGCCGTGGGCAGCAGGTACAGCTGCGGCGGACCGCCCGGCTCGGCGCCCCGGTAGGCCAGCCAGCGGCCGTCCGGGGAGAAGACCGGGTCGGTGTCCCGCGGGCCGGGCGTCAGCGGGCGGGCGGGCGCCGAGCCGTCGGTGGGCACGGCCCACAGCCGGCTGCGGTCGTCGTCGTCCCCCGGGTCGGGCCGGGTGACGGCGACGACGGCCATGCGCCCGTCCGGGGAGACCGTGGGGACGCCGGGCGTGCGCAGCAGCGCGAGGTCGTCAGGGCGCACGGTGGTCGTGCCTCCCGGGCGCGGTACTCAGCGGCGGCGGGTCTCCTCCTCGTGCTCCACCGTGACCCGCGACTCGGCCGTCGCCGCCGCGGTCGGCCCGCCCGTGGCCACCGACTCGGCGGTCTCCGGCGCGACGTCCGCGGCGCCCGCGCCCGGGTCCTCGTCCGGCAGCTGACCGCGGGTCTTGAGCAGGCTGGCGACGGTGGCGATCAGCAGGACGCCGAGGATGACGGTCAGCGACAGCCAGATCGGGATCGTCGGGACCGCCTCGACGTGCTCGCCGCCGTTGATGAACGGCAGGTTGTTCTCGTGCAGGGCCTCGAGGACCAGCTTGACGCCGATGAACGCGAGGATCACCGCCAGGCCCAGCGACAGGTAGACCAGCCGCTTGAGCAGGCCGCCGAGCAGGAAGTACAGCTGCCGCAGGCCCATCAGCGCGAAGACGTTCGCGGTGAAGACGATGAACGGCTCGCGGGTCAGACCGAAGATCGCCGGGATGCTGTCGAGCGCGAACAGCAGGTCCGTCGTCCCCAGGGCGAGGAAGACGATCACCATCGGCGTCCAGAGCTTCTTGCCCTTCTCGGTGACGCGGATCTTGGCGCCCTGGAAGTCCTGGGTCATCGGCAGGACCTTGCGCATCCGCCGGATGAAGGCGTTCTCCTCGTAGTCCTCGTCCTCGCCGCGGTTCCGGACCAGGTTGATCGCGGTGTACACGAGGAAGGCGCCGAAGATGTAGAAGACCCAGATGAAGCGCTCGATCACCGCGGCGCCGAGCAGGATGAAGATCCCGCGCAGGACCAGGGCGATGATGATGCCGACCATCAGGGCCTCCTGCTGCAGGTGCCGCGGCACCCGGAAGCGGGCCATGATGATCACGAAGACGAAGAGGTTGTCCACCGACAGCGAGTACTCGGTGAGCCAGCCGGCGTAGAACTCGCTCGCGAAGGTGCCGTTCGTGAAGGCGAGCAGCAGCAGCCCGAACAGCAGCGCCAGCGCCACGTAGAAGCTGACCCAGATGCTCGCCTCCTTGACGGAGGGCTCGTGGGGACGACGCGCGACGATGGCGAGGTCGGCCAGCAGCAGGACCGTGAGGCCCACGAACGTGGCGACCTCGAACCAGACGGGGAGTTCCATACGGCGGTTTCCTCCGGGGACAGGCGTGTGTCAGCACCGGAGGTCTCTCCCACCACCGACTCCGAGGCCGGCGATCGGCAGCACCGGAGGCCATGGGACCTCGTGATGACGACACTGCCGCGGGGGGATACTCCCCTCCACCGAACGGCCCCGGAACGGCGCAGCCTCCAGTGGCTGCGGCCTCCTGGAACCGCGGCGCCTACCGTACCTGCCCTCCGGTCGTCCTTCGACGTGACGGCCGAAGTGTTCTTAGTGTTCCCGGCGACGTGTTCCCGGCGACACCGCCGCCGGCCCGGCCGCGGACGGCACCGGGCCCGCCCCCCGGAGAGGACGGGCCCGGTGCGGGAGTGCGGTCGCGGTCAGCCGCGGTGGCGCGGAGAGCTGCTGGACGCGTGCTCGGGGGCGTCGATCACCGGTGCGTCGTGCGCCGAGGACGGGGCCTCGTCGGGACGACGCGCCAGCGGCTCACGGTCTCCGGGGCCCTGCGCCACCAGGCCCTCCCGGCCGGCCGCCGCGTCCCCCGCACCGGTGGGCGACTCGAGGCCCCGGGCCGCGTCCCGCCGGTTCTTCGCCAGGCTCGCCACCGTCGTCACCAGGAGCGTGACCAGGATGACGGTCAGCGACAGCCAGGTGGGCACCTCGGGAATCACCGTGACGTGCTCACCGCCGTTGATGAACGGCAGCTCGTTCTCGTGCAGCGCGTGGATGAGCAGCTTCACGCCGATGAAACCGAGGATCACGGCCAGCCCGTAGGACAGGTAGACCAGCCGGTCGAGCAGGCCGTCGATGAGGAAGAACAGCTGTCGCAGGCCCAGCAGCGCGAAGGCGTTGGCGGTGAAGACCAGGTAGGTCTCCTGGGTCAGCCCGAAGATCGCCGGGATCGAGTCGACGGCGAAGAGGATGTCGGCGCTGGCGATGGCGACCAGGGCGATGGCCAGCGGGGTGATGTACCGCTTGCCCCGGACCTTGGTGACCATCTTGTCGGAGTGGTACTCGTCGGTGGTCGGGAAGACCTTTCGGGCCAGGCGCAGCGCGGCGTTCTCCTTGAACTCCTCGTCGTGCGAGTGGCCGCCGCTGCGTGCCTGCGCCCACGCGGTCCAGATGAGGAACCCGCCGAAGACGTAGAAGATCCAGCTGAACTCCTCGATGGCGGCCGCGCCGACGACGATGAACGCCGTCCGCAGGACCAGGGCGAAGGCGATGCCGAACAGCAGCACCTTCTGCTGCAGCTCCCGTGGGACCGCGAAGCTGGCCATGATCAGGACGAACACGAAGAGGTTGTCGACCGAGAGGCTCTTCTCGGTGATGTACCCGGCGAAGTACTCACCTGCGTACTGGCCGCCGGAGAACCACAGGACCAGCAGACCGAAGAGCACGGCGATGCCGACGTAGACCGCCGACCAGATCGCCGACTCGCGCAGCGTCGGTGCGTGCGGGGTGCGCACGTGACCGACGAAGTCGAACACCAGCATCCCGACGATCGCGGCGACCGTCAGGGCCCAGACCCACAAGGGGACGTCCACGGCAGATACCTCCGGTGACTCGGCGGCGCACGAAGCGCCGCGGTGTCGAACCGAGGTCTCTCCCGCCCCCCTCGCCCCTGAGGTGGACCAGCGGCACCGGGGGCCCATGGGGACCCCGTACTGACGACGCCGCCGCGCGGGGATACTCCCCTCCACGGAACCGTCGACGCCGACCCACGCAGGTGGGCCACCGTCGAACGGGTTACTTCCCCAATGACGCTGCTGGGATGCGCAGTGTTCCCGAACGAGCACGATTTCTCGTGGACGTGACAGGGGCCACCGCCTCCCGGGCTCCGCCGGGCGGCCCGCTGCAGGGTCCCGCCGCGAGCTCACGAGTGGCGGGGGGCAGCGGGTCCTCTCTCAGGCGTGTGCGGCGTCGAGCTGGCGCAGCTCCTTCTTCAGCTCGGTCAGCTCGTCGCGCAGCCGGGCGGCCACCTCGAACTGCAGCTCGCGGGCGGCGGCCAGCATCTGGTCGTTCATCTGCGTGATGAGGTCGGCCAGCTCGGCCCG
>DASQXT010000072.1:0-2952 GCA_035639575.1 Geodermatophilus sp. | reverse complement strand
CGGTCTCGTCGCGGATGGTCGCCCCGGCAGCGGCGAGGGCCGCCTCGTGCTCCCGGCCGTGGTGGGCGCAGAAGACCAGGTCGTCGCCGCTGGGCAGCACAGCGCGGATGAAGCCCTGCGCGCCGCAGGCGCCACGGCCGGGCCTGCCGTTCCGGCCGAACACGACAGCGGGTGCGTCGCAGCGGTCGGCGAGCGTCAGGCCCGCGACGGTGGGCGCCGCAGACCTGATGTCGTCGTCCACGGTGGCGATGGGCACTCGGTTCCTCCTGTTCGTCTGGACGAGTCCAGGGCACCGGTGGCCGGGAACGCCGGCTCACGGTGCTCGCGGGGGCTCGGGGAGCCCCCGCTGAGACTCGAGCATGGCGCTGTCGACGGCGGGCCGACACGGCCGACGCCGGTCATCTGGGCACGTCGCACCTTCCGACCGCCGGCAATCCGCGGCCGATCGACCAGACCCCCCATGGGCCCTTCCGGGACGCCGTCCGGCCATGTTGCCGTCCGTCGGCAACCCCGACCACTCCCGATCGACCGGACGGCACCGTGGGGGGATGGGGGACGCCGGGACATGCTGGGTGGGCACCCCCGGATGGAAGGAACGCTGGATGACCCTCACCCTCTCCGACAGCCCAGAGGTCCGATCGCGCCAGGCAGCGACGGTCGAAATCCGGACAGCCACTGTCGGAGCTCACACCCGCACCCGCACACGTGTCGCCCGGCCCTACCCCGGGCGGCCCGGTGCGACGACGGCGACCGGACCGTCCATCGACATCGTCGAGGAGTGGGGACTGCAGTCCTTCCCCGCGAGCGATCCGCCGACGAACTGGTGACGGACGCCCCAGGAACGGCAACGCCTGAACCGAGGAGAGGTGAACGACGTGCTGACGCACGTGCTCGATCGACTGAGACGGGAGCTGGGGAGCCCCCGGCTGTCCGCCCTGCACTCCACGCTCGGACTCGCGGTCCCGCGGGCCGCCCTCCGCTCGCTGCGAGGTGGCATGACGGCTGAGGTACCGCCCGGCAGCGCCCGGATCGGCGGCGACCGACGTCGGCCCCGGTCCGACCGGCGCTGAGGGCGGCGGCTGCGGTGGTCCACGGGGATCCGGCGACCGGGGAGATCCCCCGACTTGCCGGTCCCCAGCCGCCCGAGTAGGTGTGACCCACCCGGACCGCCCGTCAGGAGGCGACATGGCGCAGGCTGCGACCCCACCCGGGCAGGTGATGCCGGCGGCGTTCTTCGGCCACGGCAACCCGATGAACGCCCTCGAGGTCAACCGGTACACGGCGGCATGGCAGGCGTTCGGGCAGGCGGTGCCCCGACCGCGCGCCATCCTGGTGATCAGCGCGCACTGGTACATCAACGCCACCGCCGTGACCGCGATGCCGCGGCCGCGGACCATCCACGACTTCTACGGCTTCCCCGAGGCGCTGTTCGAGGTGGAGTACCCCGCCCCCGGGCTGCCCGAGCTCGCCGACGAGGTCAGCGACGTGGTGCACCCGACCTGGGTCGGCGCCGACGTCGACAGCTGGGGCATCGACCACGGCACCTGGTCGGTGCTCGTGCACGCCTTCCCCGACGCCTCCATCCCCGTCGTGCAGCTGTCGATCAACGCCTTCAAGGGCTTCGCATACCACCTGGAGCTGGGCCGCACGCTGGCGCCACTGCGCGAGCGCGGTGTGCTGGTCGTGGCCAGCGGCAACGTCGTGCACAACCTGCACGGGATGGACTGGAAGCTCACCGACCAGGGCTACGACTGGGCGCAACGGTTCGACGAGGACGCCAAGGAGCGCATGCTCTCCGACCCCACGGAGTTCACGACGCTCGACGCCCACCCCGACTACCGCTCCGCCGTCCCCACCCCGGACCACTTCATCCCGGCCCTGTACCTGGCCGGCCTGGCCGGCGCCGCCGAGGACGAGCGCACCCACGTGCTCGTCGACGGCTACGCCTACGGGTCGTTGTCGATGACGGCGTACGTGCTCGGTTCGGCGTGCCCCACCACCCCCAACGACGGCGGAGTCCCGCTGCCACCGGCCGCCACCCCGCCGGACGGGTCCAACATCTGAACCCCGCCGTCCGCATCACGGTGGAGGGCCCGCCGCCGAACGGCCTCCCACCCGTGCGCCAGCGACGCGAGCACGAGGACCGGCAGCCCCAGGGTGGACTCCGCGACCAGGACCACGAGTCGCTGCCACAGCCGGACCCGGCGGACGGCCACGTGGGCGAGGACGACGAGCGAGACCACGAGGGCGTAGCTCGAGGCCCGGAGAGCCGCCCCCAGTACCCCACCGGCCGCGAAGCCGAGGAAACACCGACGGGTCGCGCCCCCTCGACACCCGTGTCGGTGCGCACCTGGACGGCGGCCGGCGCTCTCGAGCCGTCGGGGGGACGACGATGCGTCGTCCGTCTCGGAGTCCGACACGACCGCCGGAGGGGTCCGAAGCGCCTCGACCGGGTACTGGCCCATGCACGACACGTGATCGAAGGGAGCACGACATGGACCTCGGAGGCCTCGGGGACAAGGCGAAGAAGGCACTCGACAGCGAGCAGGGTGAGCAGCGCAGCGACCAGGCGCTGGACAAGGCCGAACAGTTCGCCGACGAGAGAACCGGCGGCAAGTTCGACGCGCAGACCGACAAGGCCGGCGACCTCGCTGACCAGCGCATCGGCCAGCAGGACACCGGGCAGACCGGCGGCTGACCCGCCGCAGGACCGTAGGAGCGACTCAGGGGCCGTTGTGGGTGATCCCGGAGCGGCCCCTGACCTCCACTGCCGGGCTCTGCGCTGGACCGCCCGTCCGCACGGTCGACCTCCTCCGCGGCGTCGTGACGTTCTCGTCGGCTCGTCAGGCGGTCCGATGTGGCTGCTTCTGCCGTGATCGCGGTCGACCGCGAGCGTCGCCAGGGGGCCTCGTAGCAGTCGGGGGACCCGATCCACGGGCGGGACGCAGTCGT
>DASQXT010000071.1:0-4047 GCA_035639575.1 Geodermatophilus sp. | reverse complement strand
GCTGTCGGGGACGGCTCCGGCGCGGTCTGGGCGAAGGTGGCGAGCATTGCGGGGACGAAGGCCGCGATGTCCTGAGGGCCTCTGCTGGTGGTGAGGCTCCCGTCCCGGACGATCTCCTGATCGAGCCAGGTGGCACCGGCGTTCACCAGGTCGTCGCGGATGCCCGGCCAGGAGGTGAGGGTCCGTCCCTCGAGGAGTCCCGCCGATGCGAGGACCCACGGTCCATGGCACAGGGTCGCGATGGGCTTGTCACTCGCGGCGAACGCACGAACGAACTCGCGTGCCTGGGCGGACTGCCGGAGCAGGTCGGGATTGATGAACCCGCCGGGGAGCAGCAGGCCGTCGTAGTCGCCGGGATCGGCCTGGCTGATCGTCTTGTCCACGCCGACCCGACTGGCGGGCATGTGCAGGTTCACTCCGCGGATGCGTCCGTGCCGGAGGGACACCACGTCGACCTTCGCGCCGGCCCGCTTGAGGGCTCGCAGCGGGATGACCAGTTCCACCTTCTCGAAGCCGTCGGCCGCCAGGGCGGCGATCGTGCGGCCCTCCAGCGGGCGTCGGGTGGGCATGTGGTCCTCCTGTCGCGGCGACGGCGCCGCAGAGGTGCCGGGGGTCCCGGGCGGCGGATGCGTCGGCCAGGCCACCAGGCGCTGTTCGCATCCGGCTGGCTGCTCGGCCGTGAGCGGCTACCCGCACCCCATCGCCCGACACGTTGCCGGGCGAACCGGAACTCGACCTGCCCCACGCCCGCATGAACCTGGCCGAGCGCACCGACCGGCAGGTTCCGCCGTCCGCGTGGACTCACGCACTGGTGGTCCGCACTGGGATGCGTCTTTCCACGAGGCCGCCGACCTGTCTCTGAGGGGCCGCCCGGTGCGGCCATGCACGGTCGGGCCATGCACGGTCGGCTTCTGAGGTGGGATCAGCGGCTCGACCAGCGCCCACAGCTCGTCACTGATCAGCCGCGGCGGCGGCGAAGACGCCGGCGACGACATGCGCCGCAGCCTGCGCCGATCCATCAGGACTCGACGGAGTCCGTCGACCTACTTTCGCAGGGTCTTTCAACGACCTCGTGCGTGGTCAGCAGCGGGCTGTCATCTGCTCCTGACGACCCGGTGGAGACGGTCTGACTCAGACCGTGACTCAGGGGCTTCCCGGTCGGCCCGCCTGGCGCTTCTGCATGCGCTCGACCCGTTCGGCGGGCATGCCGGGGCCCGGCCGGGCCTGCACCTCGGCGAGGTCATGCACGCGACCGCACGTCGCGCACACGACGTCGTGGGTGACGTCCGAACCGCAGACGGTGTGGCTGTAGCGGATCGGTGGACCGTCGGGAGCGGCCCACCGATCGCCCCACTCGGTGAGCGCGATGAGCGCGGGCGCGAAGTCGCGCCCCTTCTCGGTCAGCAGGTACTCGTACAACTCAGGCTGCTCGGAGTACCGGTGCCGCCGCATGATCCCGGCCTCGACGAAGCCGTCGAGGCGGTCTTTGAGGATGTTGGACGCGTTCCCGAGGCGGCGCTGGAAGTCGCTGTAGCGGGTGGAACCGGCGAACAGGGCGTTGCGGATGATCAGCAGACTCCAGCGTTCCCCCACCACCTCGAGAGCGCGCGCGATCGAGCACACCTCGCTGTCGTAGGCCTTGCCGAGCATGCCCTCGAGGGTAACAGAGCACTTGCATCATGAAAGCGATTGTCGCTACGCTCACTTGCGTGATGCAAGTCGCATCGCAGGACCCTCGGAGGGGACCATGACCGAGCAGAGCTACACCACGACCGTCACCGTCGACCGTGCACCCGACGAGGTCTTCCACGCCATCAACGACGTCCGCGGCTGGTGGTCGGAGGAGGTCGAGGGCCGTACCGACCAGGTCGGGTCCCAGTTCAGGTACCGCGGCCACGACGAGGCCAACACGGTGGAGCACCTCGCCACCATCCGGGTGGAGCAGCTCGTTCCCGGCCGGCGGATCGTCTGGCGGGTCCTCGACAACCACTTCAGCTTCACCGACGACCAGACCGAGTGGAAGGACACCGAGATCCGCTTCGACATCTCGGAGAAGAACGGCGCGACCGAGGTCCGCTTCACCCACGCCGGCCTGGTGCCCGCGTACGAATGCTTCGACGTCTGCTCGAACGCGTGGAGCTTCTACATCGGCGACAGTCTGCGGAACCTCATCACCACCGGCGAGGGCGCGCCCATCTCCAACCGCGACCGGGTGCCGTCCCGGAGCGAAGAGCGCATCGGCTAGTACCGGGTCACCTCGTCCCCTCCTGTCACGAGGGAGACCTGATCCACGGGGAGAGCCTCACTGGTCGTGCTGACGGGGCTCTGCCCGTCGGATCTGGGTGGGCATCCACTCAGACACACCAACCGCAGCTCCTGGAACCTTAGATGCCGCGGCTCGGGTCCACCCGTCAGCCGGAACCGGGCCACTGCCGGGCTGGACGCGGCGGAGGCGACCTCGACGAGCGTGGCAGGCCGGGACGTCCGCGCCCTCGTCGGTCGCATGAGCCGTTCCCCTCTGACCGTCAAAGCGGCTCCGTGTGCGCCGGCCGGTGCGGGGAGGGTGGTCCCTGCAGCGTTGCCATGTGCGCGGCGCTGGAGCCTTGGCTGACCGGGGCCGGGGAGCGCTGACCGGGGCCGGGGAGCGGCGCACCGGTGCTGTCCGCCAACCCCACGAACAACGACGAACCGACGCCACGGACGGGCAAAGGTCCGGCGATGTCGCGGCCTGACCCTCCGCGCCCCTGTCACGCTCAGCGATGAGCGAGTCTGCGACGCAGCGGACCCATCGGCGAGGAGTAAACGGAGCTTTTGACCACCATTGAGGGTTGTTCGGGGTCGTCCGTCCCAATTCGGCGTCGTCCCGTATACCGCTTGAGCTGTGCAAATGAACTCACGCGGACCTGGGCGGACCTGCGGCCGACGCCTGGGGGTCAAGGGGTCGCAGGTTTGATTCCTGTCAGCCAGCACACTGTCAGCCCAACAGGGCAGGTCCGGGGCGGGTCGACCGTGGAGGCCGGCCCGCCTCTTGCATGACTACAGCAACGCGTGCAGCGACGCGGCCCGAGGGACAGCGACGGTCACCAGCGGAGCGCCTCGTCGAGCCGGCTCGAGCGTGTCGACGTCCTGCCGTAGCCCGCCGCCGGGTGGCACCTCCAGCTCCATGGCACAGCCCACCCACCCACGCCCCGGCAGTTCGGGGACCGAAGTCAACGCCGGGCCAGCGCCGCGAGAGCGGCCTCGATCCGTCGCCGGGTGTCATCGGCGGTCCAGCCGGCGAGGACGGCCGCGTCGCCGCCGACGGTCGCTTCGATCGCCGTGTTCGCGGGGCGGTGGAGCTGGACCTTGGCCAGCCGGTAGGACTCCGGCGACCGGGCGGCCAGCTCAGCGGCCAGCGTGACCGCCCGCGGGAGCAGTTGGTCCGGCTCGGCGAGTTCGTCGACCATGCCCAGGGCCAGCGCCCGCTCGCGGTCCCAGGTCTGCGCGCCGAGCACCACCTGGTCGGCGCGGGAGCCGAGCGCGTGCCGGACGATCTCCAGGGCGGTGGTCGGGAAGGGGACGCCGACCGTCAGCTCGGTCAACCCGATCCGTCCGCCCGACATCAGCCGCAGGTCGCAGGCGAGGGCCAGCACGCAGCCGCCGGCGATGGCGTGCCCGTTGACCGCCGCGACCGTCGGCCGCGGATGGTCGAACACGGCGCGGAACGTGCGGGAGAGTGCCGCCAGGAACTCCTCGGTGTACGGCCGGCCGCCGTCCAGGATCCGGCGCAGGTCCACCCCGGCGGAGAAGGACGAGCCGCTGCCGGTGATGACCAGCGCCCGGTCGGTCGTGGTGACGGCCTCGGTGAGCGCGTTCAACAGTTCCAGGTCGAGGGCGCCGACCCGGCCGTGCTCGATGCGCAGAACCGCCACGTCATCGCGATCGTCGATGATCAGCATCGGGCCATCATCCCCGCACCGGGGTGCAGTGCCCGGTGACCCGGTGCTCCGCGGGACGAGAAGCTGGCCGAACGCCTGGCGCATGGGGTGACGACAGCAACCGGTACAG
>DASQXT010000070.1:0-6859 GCA_035639575.1 Geodermatophilus sp. | reverse complement strand
GTGCCGGCGCGAGAAGATGAAGCTGTTCCTCAAGGGCAGCAAGTGCGAGTCCCCGAAGTGCCCGATCGAGATCCGGCCCTACCCGCCGGGCGAGCACGGCCGGGGCCGCAGCAAGGACAGCGAGTACCTGCTGCAGCTGCGCGAGAAGCAGAAGGCGCGCCGCATCTACGGCGTCCTGGAGAAGCAGTTCCGCGGCTACTACGAAGAGGCCAACAAGAAGTCGGGCAAGACCGGTGAGGTCCTGCTGCAGATCCTCGAGTCGCGCCTGGACAACGTCGTGTACCGGGCCGGCTTCGCCGAGTCCCGCGACATGGCCCGCCAGCTGGTGCGCCACGGTCACATCCGGGTCAACGGCCGCAAGGTCGACATCCCGTCGTACCGGGTCAGCGCCAACGACATCATCGAGGTCGCCGAGAAGTCGCGGCGGATGCTGCCCTTCGAGATCGCCCAGGCCCGCGCCGGCGAGCGCCCCGTGCCGCCGTGGCTGGAGGTCATCAGCAGCCAGCTGCGCGTGCTGGTCCACAACGTCCCGGCCCGCCAGGTGATCGACACCCCGGTCCAGGAGCAGCTGATCGTCGAGCTCTACTCCAAGTAGCAGCTCGCCGCCTGGTGCAGGAGCGCACAGCTCCTGCACCAGGCCGGCTCCGGCGGTCGGACAGATGTCCGCCGGGGCCCGCACCACCCCCTCACGGCGTCATATGGCGGGCGCCGGAGGACCTCGAGGAGAACACCACCATGCTCATCGCACAGCGTCCGACGCTGACCGAGGAGACCATCTCCGAGCAGCGCTCGCGGTTCGTCATCGAGCCGCTGGAGCCCGGCTTCGGCTACACCCTCGGCAACTCGCTGCGCCGCACCCTCCTGTCGTCGATCCCCGGCGCTGCTGTCACCAGCATCCGGATCGAGGGCACCCTGCACGAGTTCACCACCGTGCCGGGCGTCAAGGAGGACGTCACCGAGATCATCCTCAACCTCAAGGGCCTGGTCGTCAGCTCCGACTCCGACGAGCCGGTGACCATGTACCTGCGCAAGCAGGGCCCCGGTGAGGTCACCGCCGCCGACATCGCGCCCCCGGCCGGTGTCGAGGTGCACAACCCCGAGCTGCACATCGCCACGCTGAACGGCAAGGGCCGGCTGGAGATCGAGCTGGTCGTCGAGCGCGGCCGCGGTTACGTGCCGGCGCCGCAGAACAAGCAGCCCGGCCAGGAGATCGGCCGCATCCCGGTCGACTCGATCTACTCGCCGGTCCTCAAGGTGACCTACGCCGTCGAGGCCACCCGCGTCGAGCAGCGGACCGACTTCGACCGGCTGGTCGTCGACGTCGAGACCAAGCCGTCGATCGCCCCCCGCGACGCCATCGCCAGCGCCGGCTCCACCCTGGTCGAGCTCTTCGGCCTGCTGCGCGAGCTGAACATCGACGCCGAGGGCATCGAGGTCGGGCCGAGCCCGGCCGAGGCCGCCGACATCGCCAACTTCTCGATGCCGATCGAGGACATGGACCTCACCGTCCGGTCCTACAACTGCCTCAAGCGCGAGGGCGTGCACACCGTCGGTGAGCTCGTGACCCGCTCCGAGGCGGACCTGCTGGACATCCGGAACTTCGGGGCCAAGTCCATCGACGAGGTCAAGATGAAGCTGGCGGCCATGGGCCTGGCGCTCAAGGACAGCCCGCCCGGGTTCATCCCCACCTCGGTCGAGAGCTACGACGAGGGCTACGAGACCGACGCCTACCAGGGCCACGGCGAGTTCGCCGCCGGCTACGACCAGGCGCAGTACGACGACGGCTCCTACCAGGAGACCGAGCAGCTCTGAGCGCGTGCCGGACGGCGGGGCGACCCGCCGTCCGGCACCGCTGCCGGGCCCGCCACACTGGCCCGGAGGTACCACCCGCGCGCAGCGCACGAGACGTCAGCACCACCATGGAGCGCAGCCGGCACCGCGGCCCGGCAGCCTGAGGAAGGACCGACATGCCCACCCCCACCAAGGGCCCCCGTCTCGGCGGTTCCCCTTCGCACGAGCGGCTGATGCTGGCCAACCTGGCCACGTCGCTGTTCGAGCACGGGCGGATCACGACCACCGAGGCGAAGGCCAAGCGGCTGCGTCCCCTGGCCGAGAAGCTGGTGACCTTCGCCAAGCGCGGTGACCTGCACGCCCGTCGTCAGGTGATGACGACGATCCGCGACAAGGACGTCGTCCACACGCTGTTCGCCGAGATCGGGCCGCGCTTCGCGGACCGCCCGGGCGGCTACACCCGCATCACCAAGGTCGGCCCGCGCAAGGGCGACAACGCCCCCATGGCGGTCATCGAGCTGGTGGAGGCTCTGACCGTGGCCCAGCAGGCCGTCGGCGAGGCCGAGCGCGCCCGCGGCACCCGGTTCGCCGGTGCCGCCTCGGGTGCCGGCGCCGCGTCCGCCGCCGGCGAGGTCACCGCGGACGCACTCGAGGCCGCCGACGCCGACACCACCGAGAGCACCGACACCACCGAGAGCACCGACACCGACGAGAGCACCGACACCGACGCCGTGGCACTCGACGCCGAGGCCGTCGACACGGACGCCGCCGCGGGTGCCACCGCCGCGGGCGACGCGGACGACACCACCGGGACCGTCGCGGCCGACGCCGAGAGCCCGGGCGACGCCGAGGGGACGGGCGGCGCGCGGTGAGCGACCGCGAGAACCCCGGCGAGGGCGCCGGCGCCGGCGCGGCCGGGGTCTCCGTCGGCGGCGGTGACCAGGGCGCGACCCTCCAGGGCGAGACCACCGGTCCCGGTGGCGACACCTCGCCGGCCGTGACCTCCGGCGACGTGGACGCCGAGGCGCAGGAGGTCGTCACCGACCTCTACAACCCCGACGGTGAGCGGCAGGACGACGGCGACGTCACGCCGGAGCCGCAGCGCGAGAACGCGGCGATCGTCGAGGACCCGGCACTGTCCCCGGACGTGGCCGCGGCCGCCGCCGCCGAGATCGAGGCCGCCGAGCTGGGCGACGCCGCCACCGCCGGTCTGCAGGCGCCGGGGGGCGAGTCCGCTCCCGACCCCCGGTGAGCGGTCGCTGAGCACCCACCGCACTCCTGACGAGCCCGCCACCGCACCCGGTGGCGGGCTCGTCCGTCTCCGCCTCGGGATCGCCTACGACGGCACCGCGCTGCACGGCTGGGCCCGCCAACCCGACCAGCGCACCGTGCAGGGCGACCTCGAGGAGGCCTTGGCGCGGGTGCTGCGCCGACCGGCCGCGCTGACCGTCGCGGGCCGCACCGACGCCGGGGTGCACGCCACCGGCCAGGTCGCGCACACCGACGTCCCCCGCACGGTGTGGGAGGAGCAGCGGCCGCGACTGGTGCGCCGGCTGCGCGGCGTGCTGCCGCCCGACATCGCCGTCCGCTCCGTCGAGGAGGCGCCGCCGGAGTTCGACGCCCGCTTCGGGGCGCTGCGCCGGCACTACGCCTACCGGCTCACCGACGCCGACAGCGGGCCGCCGCCGCTGCGCCGGGCCGACACGGTCGGCTGGCCCCGCAGGCTGGACGCCGACGCGATGGCGGCGGCCGCGGGCCGGCTGCTCGGCCTGCACGACTTCGCGGCCTTCTGCCGGCACCGCGAGGGCGCGACGACGATCCGCACGCTGGTCACCCTCGCGGTGACCCGCGAGGCCGACCTGGTGACGGTACGGGCGTCCGCGGACGCCTTCTGCCACTCCATGGTGCGCAGCCTCGTCGGGGCCCTCACCGCGGTGGGGGAGGGCCGGCGTCCACCGGAGTGGCCCGCCGCACTGCTGAGCCGGACGGAGCGCTCCAGCGAGGTGCCGGTCGTCCCGGCCGGCGGGCTGACGCTCGTGGCCGTCGACTACCCGCCGGACGACGAGCTGGCCGCCCGAGCGGAGGTCACCCGGGCCCTGCGCTCCTGACGCCGATCACGGCAGGGCGGCGACCGCCTCCTCGATCGGGGTGTCGCCGCTGACCAGTTCCACCACCTCGTCGGTCTTGCGGGCGTCCAGCAGCGCCAGCAGCACCGCGGCGACGTCGTCCCGCGGCACCTCGCCGTACTCCACGCCGTGGGCCAGGGTGACCCGGCCGGTGCCGGGCTCGTCGGTGAGCCGGCCGGGCCGCAGGACCACCGTGTCGAGACCGGGCCGGGGCAGGATGGCGTCCTCGGCCGCCAGCTTGGCCTGCAGGTAGATGGCGAAGACGGGGTCCATGCCCCGCGGTGTGCCCTGGCGGGCCTGCTCGACGCCCATCGACGACACCAGCAGGTAGGGCCGGACGCCGGCCCGCTCGGCCGCGTCGGCGAGCAGCAGCGCCGCGCCCTTGTCGACGGTGTGCTTGCGGGCCTCGCCGCTGCCCGCACCGGCGCCCGCCGCGAACACGACGGCGTCCGCCCCCGACACCACCTCGGCGACCTCGTCGACGCCGGCCTGCTCGAGGTCGAGGACCACCGGCTCCACGCCGTCGGCGCGCAGGTCGTCGGAGTGCGCGGGGTTGCGGACGATGCCGACGACCGCGTCGCCGCGACCGGACAGCAGGCGGCCGAGGCGGCGGGCGACCTGCCCGTGGGCCCCGGCGATGACGATGCGCATGGGCAGCCCCTACCCCCGGGAGCGGCGCGGAACCCGGCGGGCGGCGGCCGCGCGGGCGCGGGCGAGGTCGGCCGGGGTGTCACAGTCGGTCCACGGCGGCGGCTGCCCGAGCCCGACCTCCGGGTGCAGCCGGCGCACCGCGAGCGGGGCGAGCACCCGGCGCACCGGGGTGGGCCCGTGGACGTCGGCCACCGCCGCACGCAGGGCCGCCGTCCGCCACACCCCGAGCAGCAGCTGGTCCCGGCCGGTGTCGTCGACCACCAGCACACCGTCGCCGGTCAGCCGCTCGCGCAGCGCGTCGACGAGCCCCCGGGTGAGGAACGGCAGGTCGCCGGCGAGCAGCGCCACCACGTCCCCGGGGACGTGCGCCAGCCCGGCCCGCATCGCCGCGACCGGCCCACCGCGCGGCGGGTCCTCGCGGACGACGAGGACGTCCGGCGGCACCGGCTGCGGCGGGCCGACGACGATCCGCGGGGAGGCGTCGGGCACGGCGGCCAGGACCGACTCGAGCATGGTGCGGCCGCCGACGCCCAGCTGCGGTTTGGCCTGCCCGCCCATCCGCGCCGCGCGGCCCCCGGCGAGGACGACGGCGGCGTAGGGCGGCAGCGCGGGCACGCAGCGACCGTAGGGCCCCGACGTGGGTACCGTCGCGCTCCGTGGGACGAGTCACGAGCCGGACACCCGTGCTGCGGATCCGCGGCGCGGCGCACAGCACGCGCCCGGACACCGTGGCGGCCGAGGAGCCGCTGGAGATCCGCCTGGCCGGGACGCCGCTGGCGGTCACGATGCGCACGCCGGGCGACGACTTCGACCTGGTGCACGGCTTCCTGGCCACCGAGGCGGTGATCGGGTCGGCCGACGACGTCACCGGGCTGCGCTACTGCAACTCCGTCGACGCGGACGGCCGCAACACCTACAACGTCGTCGACGTCGACCTCGCGCCCGGCGTGGAGCCCCCGGACACCGCGCTGGACCGGAACTTCTACACCTCCAGCTCCTGCGGCGTGTGCGGCAAGGCGAGCATCGACGCGATCCGGACGAAGACGCGGCACGACGTCGCGGGGGACGACGTCCGGCTGCCCCTGGCGACGCTGCTCGCGCTGCCCGACCGGCTGCGCGCCGCCCAGCAGGTGTTCGACAAGACCGGCGGGCTGCACGCCGCCGGGCTGTTCACGGCGGACGGCGACCTGCTGGCCCTCCGGGAGGACGTCGGCCGGCACAACGCCGTCGACAAGGTGGTCGGCGACGCGGTGCGCGGGGGGCGGCTGCCGCTGGCCGGGCACGTGCTCATGGTCAGCGGGCGGGCGAGCTTCGAGCTGACCCAGAAGGCGGCGATGGCGGGCATCCCGGTGCTGGCCGCGGTGTCGGCGCCGTCGTCCCTGGCGGTGGAGCTGGCCGCCGACGTCGGCATCACCCTGGTCGGCTTCCTCCGCGGCGACGGCTGCAACGTCTATACCCGCACTGAGCGGGTCCTCCTGCCGGAGGAGCCGGACCAGATTTGATCATGGGCTCGTCGTCGCGCTCGGCGGCGTGTCGGCGCGTGTCAGCGGCAAGAGACCCATGATCAACCGCGCGACCCGTCGAGGGTCAGCCGGACCAGGACCCCGTCGTCCGGCCGGTCGACGTCCGGGTAACCGTGCCGGCCGGAGCGGCGGTGAAACCACTTCGGTGACCGGGTGACGGCCCGCAGGGCGAAGTCGCCAGGGACGGCCTCGTAGCCGCGAGATCCGGTGCGCCGGTACGCCTGGGTGATCACGTGCACGCCCACGACCGTTCCGGTCACCCTGGGCACGTCCGGCATGAGGCCGCCGTGCAACTGGGCGAGCAGGCGGCCCCGCGACGGGACGGCACCCGGGTCGATGCCGTCCCACCAGGCCACCAGGGGGCCGTGCTCGAGGAGGACACCGTCGGTCACCCCGACCCCAGGAGGGCGAGGGCGCCAGGACACCTGCGTGCTGCCCGGACCCAGCGGGTCGTCGACCCACTTCAGGGGCCACGCCACCCGGTCGCCTGGCCCCGTCCGGAGGCTCGCGCCGAGCTTGCGAGGCGTGAGGGGACGGGGTCCTTCCTCAGTGGTCGCCACCCCTGAGCTGGCTGACGACGTGGGGGAGCAGCGGGCCGAGGACGGCGAGGCCGTCCCTCACCCCGCCGGTGGAGCCGGGCAGGTTCACGACGAGCGTGCGCCCGGCGGTCCCGGCGATCCCGCGGGAGAGCACCGAGGTGGGCACCTTCGACTCCCCGTACCGCCGCACCGCCTCGGCGATGCCGGGCGCCTCGCGCTCGAGCACCCG